>JBAIXS010000341.1:0-5051 GCA_037916395.1 Candidatus Sulfobium mesophilum | reverse complement strand
GTTCAGAACAAAGAGAGACATATCCGTCATTTTCCTTTTCTATTATTGCCGTTAGCTTTTGTCTCATACAGCCTCCTTTGCCTCTATTATACCGTTTGGCCCTGAAATTCAGCAGAAATAATCTTATTAATTGCAGGACATCAGAACTGATCAGAGGCCCCACGGCCCTGCTGTTCAAGCGGCTTGTTCCCGAGCGCGGGACAGCGCGCCTCGGGCTGCTTGGTCATCCCTCCCAAGAGGGGAGCTACGAGCCAAGAACGGAGGGTAGACACTCCTCCCCAGGTGTGCTTTTTTTTACCTTTCGAAAATTTAGGTTTGCGACAGAGGGCGAGGGTAAAAGATTTTAGGCTGTTTGAGACCAGAAGGGTCGAGTTCCTAAAATCTAGTGAGGCCGACAGAGCAGACCGTTAAGAAATTTTCGTCGGGGCGCCCTTCTTTGCGTTAGCTTTCTTGGAGCGAGCAAGAAAGCTTACTGGGGTTTGGGGCGAAGCCCCTGATGATAAAAAAATTTGGGATGTGGGTCACAACAGAAAGAACTGGATTCCCTGGTCAAGCCAGGGAATGACGGACTTTATGATGCTTGCGGCAGAGCCTCTAGACAGGAGTATGACGGCTTGTTGACCCATTACTACAGGCGTTTTATTGACAAACCCCCATCCCATTATTTAAGATTTCGTCTTACAAAGGAAGACTTAATGTATTTCCAGGACTTGATATTATCGCTTCAGAATTTCTGGTCACGTAAAGGGTGCGTACTTCTTCAGCCTTATGATATCGAGGTCGGCGCAGGCACCTTTCATACGGCAACCTTCTTCAGGGTCATTGGCCCTGAACCCTGGAAGACGGCTTATGTCCAGCCTTCCAGAAGACCCACGGACGGAAGATACGGGGAGAACCCCAACAGACTCCAGCACTACTACCAGTACCAGGTAATAATAAAACCCTCCCCTTCAGACAGCCAGGAGATATACCTTGAAAGCCTTGCCGCACTGGGCATTAATGCAACAAAGCACGATATCAGGTTCGTAGAAGACGATTGGGAATCACCCACCCTCGGCGCCTGGGGGCTGGGCTGGGAGGTCTGGCTGGACGGCATGGAGGTTACCCAGTTTACCTATTTCCAGCAGGTCGGAGGGATAGACCTTAAGCCTGTATCACTTGAAATTACATACGGTCTCGAAAGAATCGCCATGTATCTGCAGGGTGTCGACAACGTCTACCATCTCAAATGGAACAAGGACGTCATGTACGGCGATGTGCATCATATGAGCGAAGTGGAGGGTTCGAAATATAATTTCGATCATTCAGATGCTGAACTGCTGGTCCGCCATTTCGATGACTGCGAAAGAGAGTCGCTCAGGATGAACAAGCTGGGACTCGTTATTCCATCTTACGAGTTCTGCCTGAAATGTTCTCACCTTTTCAATCTTCTTGATGCCAGAGGAGCAATATCCGTTACTGAGCGGACGAAATATATAGCCAGGGTGAGAAACCTCGCCAAGCTGACAGCAGAGGCATTCTATAGACAGAGGGAAGATATGGGGTTTCCTTTGCTGAGGGATAAAAAGTGAATTCTGATACTGCGGAAGCAAGAGCTGAAATGACCTCGCGTGAAGACCGTCCTCTTTTGTTAGAGATAGGCACTGAAGAGATACCTGCCAGATTTATTCCTGCGGCCATTGCCGACCTCAGGAATATCGCCACATCTGTCCTCGATGAATACCGCATCGGACACCGCGACGCAAGATCATACGGGACTCCCAGGAGGCTCGTGCTCATAGTAAACGCAGTAGCGCCGATGCAAAGCGACATAGTCAAGGAGGTCTTCGGCCCCTCCAAAAAAGTGGCGTTCGACGATCAGGGAAATGCAACAAAGGCCGTTACAGGATTCGCGGCTTCCCTTGGCCTGAGCGTTTCCGACCTTGTTGTCAAGACAAAGGGCAAGGGTGAATACATGGCTGCGGTTATATCCGAAAAAGGTATGGAGACAAAGGCAGTCCTGCCCGAGATCCTCAAGAAGATAGTCCTCGCCCTGCGTTTTCCGAAATCGATGAGGTGGGGCAACCGCAATCTTCTGTTCGTGCGGCCGATTCACTGGCTGGTCACCCTTTATGGAAGTGAAACTATAGCCCTGGATATAGACGGCATCCGAAGCGGAAACTTGACACGCGGACACAGGTTCCTTTCCCCAGCCTCTTTCCAGATTAAAGATATTTCGTCATTCATTAATCTTCTTGAAAACAATTTCGTCCTTCTCGACCAGAAGGAGCGTCAGGAAAAGATACGGTCAGAGATAGTCGCCCTGGCTGTGCAGTCCGGAGGACAGCCTGTATTGGACGAGGAACTGCTCGGACTCGTCAATTATCTTGTTGAGTATCCGGTGCCCGTCCTTTGCGGTTTTGAACCCGATTATCTGAAGCTTCCAAAGGAGCTTCTTGTCACGGTGATGAAGGACCATCAAAAATATTTCGGAATTCAGGATGACAAAGGAAACCTGATGAACCAGTTCATCGTGGTAAGCAACACACTCGCCGAAAATGGCGGCACTGTCAGGACAGGGGCAGAAAGAGTCATAAAGGCCAGATTTGACGATGCGAGATTCTATTACCACGAAGACATGAAAAAACCACTTATCGAAAGGGTTGACGATTTAAGAAAGGTCACTTTCCATGATCAACTCGGCAATCTCTACGAAAAGACGGAGAGAATCGTCTCGATGGGGTCCTTCCTGGCCGAAAAACTCATTCCGGACCTGAAAGACAAAGTGGTCAGGGCTGCGAGACTTTCAAAAACCGATCTTATCACGGGAGTTGTCAGAGAATTTCCGGAACTTCAGGGCATAATGGGAAAATACTATGCCGCATACAACAAAGAGAGGGACGGGATACCCGAGGCGCTCGAAGAACAATATTTACCCAAGTCATTCGGAGGCCGCATGCCCGAGTCGGACCTTGGGGCCCTCCTCAGCCTTTCCGACAAGATCGACAACATAGCCTCATTCTTTTCGATAGGACTTATGCCTACAGGCTCTGAAGATCCCTTTGCGCTCAGAAGACAGGCAATCGGCATTGTCACTATCATCACCGATCGCGGCTACGGCGCGACCTTTAAGGAGATTTTCGAAAAGGCGCTTCAGAACGTGCCTGTAAGGGCCGCGGGCGACATATTTACTGAAATTCTTGATTTTATGATACAGAGGGTCGAATTTGTTATGGCTTCAAAAGGCTATGCTCAGGACATCGTGAAATCCGTTGTCCCGCTTATGCCGTCCTGTCCGCTAAAGACCATTGCGTCCCGCATCGCGGCCATTCAGAGTTTCAAACAGGCTGAAATCTTTGCTTCTTTTCTTCTTGCGATGAAGAGGGTAAACAATATCATCCCGAAAACGGGGCTTCCGCCTCTAAGAGAAGATCTCCTTATGCAGGAGGAAGAAAGAGCCCTTTATGGCGCTCTTGTTCTTTTAAGGGCGAAAATGGCGCCGCTTCTCGCGCAGGAACATTATCTTGACGGTCTTATGAAGCTCTCTGAGATAACTCAGGCGATAAACAACTTCTTCGATAAGATCCTTGTGATGGACAAAAGGGAAGACATAAAATCGAACAGGCTGACTCTCCTGAAAGAGATATGGACGACGGCCTCACTGTTTGCGGATTTTTCAAAGCTGTCGTAAATTTCATATATCTCTGACCCTGATCACTATTGCGCTTATGTTGTCCCTTCCGCCGGCCGCAATAGCACCTTTTAAGAGACATTCCGTGTTTTTTTTCTGATCTCTGAAACAATCCTCCATCTCCTTCTTGCCCATACTCTCCCACAAACCGTCTGTGCAGATCAGAAAAGTGCTGTCGCCGGATATTTCCACATTTTTCACGTCGACATTCGGCAGGCCCGCGCGCCAACCGGCAACGACAGCCGAAGTGACTATATTTTTTTGGGGATGAAACCTCATCTCGGACTCAGTGATTGTTCCGAGGTCGACAAGTTCCTGTACTAAAGAGTGATCCTTTGTGAGCCTTTCGAGAGAGCCATCTTTCAGAATGTATACCCTGCTGTCACCGCAGTTAAAGACAAAAAATTTGTTGCGCACAAAAAAAATTCCGGAGACAGTGGTTCCCATGTCATAGCTGAGGCTGTCAGCTCCCGCAAGCCGGTCTAATGCATCCTTTGCAGAAAATACAACATCGGCAATATCGGCCTCATCTTCAATATCCGGGTACCGCTGCCTGAATACTTCGAGGACCGACCTGCTGGCAATCTCCCCCCTTTGGTGCCCGCCCATGCCGTCTGCAACAACATAAATCTGCTTCTCATCGGATGATTGGGCATTTGCCTCACTGTCCATATCTGCTTCGCTTACAAGGATATCATTAATTAAAAGGCTGTCTTCGTTTTTCTTCCTATGCCTTCCGATATTCGATATGTAACTGGCCTCTGTCCGCATATCGCCGTTCTCCTCGATGAAAATATTGACAATTCCTTTTTGATTCTAGTATGTTATATAGTTCTTAAATTTTCCATAAAGAAAGTAAAGAGGTTTACTAATGAAGACTCAGTTCGCAAAAAAAGGTGATATCGACAGGAAATGGTACGTAGTCGATGCCAAGGACGCGGTGCTTGGAAGGCTTGCCGTAAAAGTCGCCACGTACCTCAGGGGGAAAAACAAACCGGTCTTCACGCCGAACGTTGACACCGGTGATTTTATTATTGTAATCAACGCCGATAAAGTACGTCTTACGGGAAACAAGCAGACCGACAAGATCTACTATCATCATTCCGGCTACATCGGGGGAATCAAGGCAAAGTCTGCAAAAGACGTGCTCCAGGAAAGTCCTGAAAAAATTATTGAGCAGGCAGTCTGGGGAATGCTCCCGAAAAACAGACTCGGAAGGACAATGATCAAGAAACTGAAAGTTTACAGGGGAGCGGAACATCCGCACAAGGCACAGTCCCCGGAAATTCTGCAATAAAGGAGTTTACATGGCTGAGATAAAATATACGGCAACCGGAAGAAGAAAGACCTCAATAGCACAGATAACCATGAAGCCGGGGAG
>JBAIXS010000340.1:0-7864 GCA_037916395.1 Candidatus Sulfobium mesophilum | reverse complement strand
CCTTGATAGTTGATATTCTTTTCGTACCAGCCCCTTGTCCTTATTTCACCGTCGATGGTGATCTGGGTTGCACCTTTTGCCACAACTGCCTGCGTCTCTGACGGAATCTCAGCGTGGATAGCAAAGGCACTTGCTGCAAAGCTTAATACAAATATTGCGCCTAAAAGTATCGCTAAAAACTTTTTCAATTTGCTAACCCTCCTTCTTTGAAGTTGGAAGTTAGACATTAGAAGTTAGGGACAATAAAATCTAACAACTAACAGCTAACTAAAGATATTTTGTCCGCCAAGGGCGGATTTTCCATAATTACTGCGAAATTTCTGTTGACTGCCTTATTGACTTCTTTATCACCTCCCCATAAAAGGTTCTGCCTCCCATGGAAGCTGTGCACAAAAATATAATAAAAATAAGCTGCATCTGCCGATTTAAGTTGCAAATTTATATCATTCCGCCGCATAGTTTGTCAAGAAATTTTGTTCGCTAATTTTCATTTTCGCCATATTGGCATCTAGTTATTTGCAAAAAAAAGGCCAACCTCTCCGCACTTCAGGAAAAGCTTTTTCCAGCTAAAAATATCTTTTATTTACAAGATGTTATATTGGCAGGGAGATGATCTGCCGGCAACTTGTCTATGTATCTATTTTTCAACAGTCTCTTTGCAAATATGAGACAATATGTCCGGCAGCGTCAGCCTGTCAGACGGCCCTAAACCGGCCGGTCTTTGTGCTAAAATGACATCTATGTCAAAAATAATATACAGGTCGGTTATTAAAGACCTCTTCCTTACATTTTTTCTTACAGTTGCATTCCTGAATTGCATCCTGATGATGGAAAAAATTCTCAGGCTGAGCAGACTTCTCTCCGGCGTCGGCGCTACGGTTGCCGATATGTTTAGAGTAATTATTTATCTGCAGCCCCAGATCCTCATGCTGACCATCCCTATGTCCTTGCTGCTTTCGGTTCTGCTCGTCTACGGAAGGATGCACGTAAACAGTGAAATCATCATCTTAAAGACGGCCGGCCTGGATTTCATTAAGATCTCTTTTCCGGTTATGGCTTTCGGCGTCGTCTGTTTCTTTACAAGTGTTACAGTCAGTTTTTTCATTGGCCCCGCCAGCAGCGTCCGTTTAAGAGAAGAGATAACGAGAATTATCGCTGTACGATCCACATTCGCTATTGAAGAAGGGACCTTCAATACGTCCTTTAAGGACTTAGTAATACTTGTAAAAGGGAAAAGGTCGCCCGATACCCTAAACGGCATCTTCATTTACGATACCCGTTCAAAGGAAGGGCCACGGGTATTAACGGCAAAGGAAGGCAAGATATTTCTCCAAAGTGATTCAACAATCGGGCTATACCTGCGGGACGGGTATATGAATATCTCCAAGGGAAGCAACACCACAGAACTTTTTTTCGGTGCTTACAAAATGGCCCTGTCTCTTGATACCCAATCTTCAGCGCCCAAAAAAATCGAATTTACGCCTTCGCAGCTTCTCCGGGCTGCCAGGAATTCAGATACGGAAAGGCAACGGACATCCTTTTATCTTGAGTTCTACAGGCGCCTGTCCCTGCCTTTAGTCTGCCTCATCCTCGTCTTCCTTGGCCCGCCCCTTTCATCGATGTCGGGCAAGTCAGGGAGGCTCGGGGGATTGGCCATAGGTCTCCTCGTCTTTACGCTTTATTACATGATTCTCATATACGGCGAAAATTTGGCCACGGCTTCGCGAATACCCGATTACGTAGGTGCCTGGGCAGCTACGCTTATGCTGGGGAGCTTCGCATTTTTTATGTTCAGGATGGAAAGTTCCCGTTGAAGATAATACAGCGCCTGTACGTAAAGGATTTCCTGAAGCTGCTTTCCCTGGTCTCTGGCGGGTTATCCGTCATTTTCAGTCTTCTCGATATGGTAGACAAAATCGGCAATTTTGCGCCTGGTAAATCTTCACTTGCAAGTCTCTTGCTTTATGCATTTTTCAGCATACCTAAATTGTTTCTCTACGTTTTGCCGATGTCTGTGCTTATCTGCAGTCTCTTCACTTTCAGCCAGGCTGTACACAGAAAAGAGATCACGGCAATAAAGGCTGCAGGCGGAAAATTAAGGGCGCTATCCTATCCGTTTATAGCCATTGGCGTATTTCTTAGCCTTTTCGCATTTATTACGGGAGAATTTATTGTACCGGACTTCTCGAACAGGGCTGCAAATCTCAGGAACGCTCTGGAAGGGAAGAGCCGGCGTCTTAATGTCACCGATGGTGCACTTTGGCTAAGGAGTAAGGACGGTTCGCCCGTCAAAATCGATCTTTATGTCGCCGAAAAAAAGACGGCTGAGGGCATAAGTGTTTTTGTATTAGGAGACGACTCCCTGGAAGAAAAGATTATTGCCGGAAAAGCACACTGGAACGGGTCAGCCTGGATATTTGAAGATGTAACGAAATACGATGTCAGGACAGGTTCTTTGGCACACTTCAAGACAATGACGTACGGCAATCTCGAATCACCTGACTTCTTTGAAGAAGAACTGAAAAGTGCGGCAGAGATGGGTATTGCCGAACTTTACCGCTACATTCAAAGGCTGAAGATAGCCGGGTTCAGAAATCTAAAACTTGCCGTCGACCTCAATTCGAAGATATCCTTTCCCTTGGTCAGTCTGTTCATGATGATTCTTGGCATGGCGCTGTCTCTCAGGATGAAATTAGGCAGCGGTCTCATAAGTGCCGGACTCGGATTGCTTATCAGCCTTTTTTACTGGCTCGGCTATACTTTTTCACTTTCGATGGGCTATGCCGGAGTTATTCCTGCATTAATTTCCGCCTGGGCAGTTCCCCTCATGTTCAGCGCGCTCGCTGCATACCTCTTCCTGCATATACCTGAATAGTATTCCATAAAATTCAGACAACGGTTGACCCCCTGTTATTGCTTATATACTTCCTCACTTCTGCCTTATACTGGCTGCTTAATGCGCG
This sequence comes from Candidatus Sulfobium mesophilum, assembly GCA_037916395.1. Taxonomy (GTDB): domain Bacteria; phylum Nitrospirota; class Thermodesulfovibrionia; order Thermodesulfovibrionales; family UBA6898; genus Sulfobium; species Sulfobium mesophilum_A. The sequence goes on along the minus strand of JBAIXS010000340.1, from coordinate 4,901 downwards.
AGTGATTTCCCCGACTTCAAATTCACTGTCCTCTACTCGGGCAACAGGCATAACCTCAGCCGTGGTATTAGTAAAAAACACCTCAGAGGCCCCCAGCAGATCTTCAGGATAAAACATGCCCTCCTCCACTTTTATTCCACTCCTTCTGGCAAGGCTGATCACAAGCTCCCTCGTTATCCCGTCAAGGATACCGGCCGCCACGGAAGGAGTGCAAAGTATGCCATGCCTGACAAAAAAGATATTGCAGACAGTGCCCTCCGTGATAAAGCCTGCTGCGTTCAGCATTAAAGCCTCATAAGCCCCTTTTTCCTTTGCCTCCATCTTAGCCAGTATATTATTAAGAAAATTTAGGGATTTTATTTTCGGATCAATCGCTTCAGCAAGGTTCCGGCGGGTCTTTGCAATTATGAAACGCACACCCTTCTCATAACATGAAACCGGATACTCCCTGAACGGCTCAGCAATGACTACTAATGCAGGTTTTTCACAAAGCCCCGGATCAAGTCCTATCGGCCCCTTCCCCCTGGAAAGAGTGATCCGGATATAAGCACCGGATAGGCCATTTGCCTCAAGTGTCGCATAAACGGCATCAGTCAGCCTTTTCTGCTCCGGCGCCTCAAGTTTTAACAAAGACGCAGAACGATGAAGTCTCTCTATATGACGGTTCAGCATAAAAACAACGCCATCGTAGGAGCGCATAGTCTCGTATATCCCGTCGCCGTACAGGAATCCGTGGTCGTATACTGATACAACCGCCTCCGTTTCCGGCACAATCAGACCATCAAGAAAAATTTTCATAACCTGCGATGACCTCCTGACCTGCTGTATTCATAAATTTTTCCCAGTTTCGAAAGGTCCATAGTGTATGAGCGGCTTTATTTTCCAGACGAAGGCAGCGCTTTCATTTTGCATTTTTCCCACGACCTTTTGCAAATGTGCGCACTTCATAATCAAAAATCCATTTGAAGGCGAATCGCTGTCTTATGCGACATCCCTCTAATCTTGTCCTCTTCTCCCGTATGATGTATCATTTCTCCATTATGTTTAGAGGTCCTTCACACTGCCCCCCAGGATATCTGCTGATTGTGTTGCACGCTCACCTGCCATACATCCGCTACCCTGAACACACCTCTCATCTTGAAGAAAGATGGCTTTACGAGGCTATCACGGAGACATATGTACCTTTGCTCGATATCCTGGGAGAACTCCTGTCAGACGGCGTTGATTTCAGAATTACCCTTTCCATAACCCCTACGCTGACCGAGATGCTCCGCGATGAAATGCTGATTTGCAGGTATGAGCTATATCTAAACAGCCTCATTGATCTGGCAGAAAAAGAAGTATTCAGAAACCGCAGGCGGGCGGCAATTAAGCCCCTGGCGGCAATGTATCTAAGAAGGTTTTTGCGGATACGTTATCTTTTCCAGGAAGTTTACAGACGGGATCTGATCTCGGCCTTAGGGTCGTTAAGGGATTCTGGAAGAATCGAGCTCATTGCGAGCACCGCCACTCATGCCTTTTTGCCTGCCTTAATCACAGTGCCTGCTGCAGCCGAGGCGCAGATACAACTGGGCATCGAGCATCACAGAAGGACATTTGGATCAAGACCGCAGGGTATGTGGCTGCCCGAATGCGGTTTCGTACCGGAACTCGATTCTATGCTGGGAAAAAGGAAAGTGAAGTATATCTTCCTCGAAAGCCACGGACTGCTCAACAGTACGCCGGCAAGCAGATACAGCATCTATGCGCCTGTAAAAACCCCCTCAGGGGTCGTGGCTTTCGCGCGGGACGTAGAGTCATCCAGACAGGTCTGGAGTTCGGCAGGTGGATACCCGGGCGACTTTGACTACAGAGACTTTTACCGGGATATCGGCTTTGACCTTGATGTAAATTATCTGAGTCCCTACCTTCCTGATAACATGCGCACTTTTACCGGCTTCAAGTATTACCGGATAACAGGGGAAACAGGCCGCAAACAGCCCTATGTCCCTAAACAGGCTCTAAAAAAGGCCGGAATTCATGCCGATCATTTTATTTCCGAAAAAAACAAACAGGTAATGTTTCTAAAGAAAAGGTTGGGGATCTCTCCGGTCATCACCTCAGCCTATGATGCTGAACTTTTCGGCCACTGGTGGTTTGAAGGTCCGGAATGGCTCAGGTCGGTTCTTAAAAAGGGGCAACGCAGAAAGAATTCATTCCGGTTTATTACGCCTTCTGAATACATTTCCGAACAAAGGGAGCTTCAGTCTGTCATGCCTTCCGCATCGAGCTGGGGAGACAAAGGATTCTCTTCGACATGGATACATCCGGCTAACCACTGGATATACAAACACCTGCACAGGGCGTCGAAACTTCTCGTCAACGCCGCAGGCCAAAATATGCATGCGCGAGGGAACATTAAAATGGCCCTTAACCAGGCCGTGCGCGAACTCCTGCTCGCACAGTCCAGCGACTGGCCGTTTATGATGAAGACAGGCAATGCCGCTGCCTTTGCGGAAAACAAGTTCAGGGAACACATGAAAAACTTTCTGCAGTTGCACAAGGAAATTGCCAGCAACAGCGTAAACATTGAGAACCTCAGGCGGCTGGAACAAAAAAACAATATCTTCAGAGAGGTTGATTTCAGGATATACGCAGAACGTTACCCCAAACGTCAGCTCAGGAGCTTTTCAAATGGATAAGACTTCAGATAGGTCAGAAACTCGTCTACCGCATGAGAAGAGACCGAATTCTTGTTGACAATCAGTGAGAACTCCCTAAGCATCTTCTCCTCTTTTATCCTCAGGAAGTGAAGGCTTCCATATCGAATCTCCTTGCGTGCAGCCCATTTTGAAAGAATGGAAACGCCCAGGCCGTTTTCGACAGCCTCCTTAATCGCCTCTGTGCTTCCAAGGACCATAGTTATTTTCATATCCTGCGGCGTTATCCCATGCTTCGAAAGGAACTTCTCTATCATCTGCCGGGTGCCCGAGCCTCCCTCCCTGAAAATGAAAGGCTCCTTCGTAAGCTCGCTTATCGAAATTTCTTTTTTCTTCGCCCAGGGGTGGTAAGACGGAACAACAAGCAGGAGTTCGTCCCCTATAAGCTTTTCGACAACCATCTTCTGTCTCGTGACATCGCCCTCGACAAGGCCGAGGTCGATATTGCCGGAATTAAGCAGTTCCACAACCCTCTTGGTGTTGCCGACAAGCAGATGGACCTTTATTTTCAGATGAGCCCTTTTAAAGTCGGTTATAACACCCGGCAACAGATAATTTCCCAGGGTTGAACTGGCGCCTATACTGATGCTGCCCTTGACAAGACCGATAAGTTCTCCTATCTCCTTTTCAGCATTCGCATAAAGGCTCAGTATTTCCTTTGCATAACGATAAAGGATCTCACCCGCCGGAGTCAGCGTGACGGTGCTGCTGGACCTGTCGAAAAGCTTAGTTTCGTAAACCTCCTCAAGTGCCTGAATCTGCAGACTGACGGCGGGCTGCGTCAGATGAATAATCTCGGAGGTCTTGGAAAAACTCTTTGTCTCAGCGACTGTGCAGAAAACTTTCAGTTTATGGTCGTCCATAGCGCCTTTCTCAAAATACCCTCCCCTGGCATCCTAACTTTGCCGAAGCAGACCATAAGCCGAGTTCTGTGCCCGTAAGCCGGGTCGTGGTCATTCATCTCTGCCCCGCTTTCACGCGAAGTCTTGCGGCCTTACCCGTTCCGCTATCCCGCCAATTAATGGAGAGATTTGAAGGGGCCCCTCTCAAAGCGGAACCTATTTGGCCTTGCTCCAGGCGGGGTTTTCCTAGCTGCCCCGGTCACCCGGGACACTGGTGAGCTCTTACCTTCTGCCCTTAACGGGGCAGATCCCGATAAATCGGGACACCTTTTCACCCTTACCCATACAAAATGGGCGGTTTCCCTTTCTGTGGCACTTTCCTTCCCGTCACCGGGACTCTGCGTTACAGAGCGCCTTGCCCTATGGAGCTCGGACTTTCCTCCCGCCGCGAGGCGGGCGACCACCTGTTCTGCTTCGGTGTGTCTATAATAAAATTTAATTATTATATAACATTTAATATTGGGTTATCAACCATCATTTTCTTCAGTATCAGGATAAAAAAGAATCCTCAGGCATTGGGGGCATTGAATTACTTCCTCATTTTTTTTGATTTCAACATAAAGCTGGGGGGGGATGTTCATGTTGCAGCCTGTACACAGTTCATTTTTTGCCTGCGTTACGGCAACACCGCTTCCTGTCTTCAAAAGCAGCATGTACTTGTCATAAATGTCCGTATCAATCGATTCAACCAGCCCCACCCTCTGCTCTCTCAGGCCCTTTAGCTCACTCTCATACTTCAGGACTTCCTCGTCGAGCTGTTTTTTGAAGACGTTCAGCTTTTCCGTCTCTGCCTGCACGTCCACTTCTTTGCTTTTCTGAAGCTTCATCGCAGCGTCAAGCTCTTCCATGACGACCAGTATTTCTTCCTCCACTGCTGCGATTTCACCCTCAAAAGATTCCATCTCCTTAAGGTGGGCCTGGTATTCCTTATTCGTCTTAAGTTCAGAGACCCTTGCCTTCATTTTTCTTATCTTTTCATTGATCTCCTCCAGAAGCAGCTCCTTATTACGCTTTTTCTTTACGAGTGATTCGGTTTTTTGTCTTAACTTTTCCAGATCAGCCTTTGCCTCTTTCAGCGGCTGGTCGACCTCAAATACGCGAAGCGGTATTTTTTCGATGAAGACACGTTTCTTGATAATGCTTGTGTCCGTTTCCTGCAGATTTACAAGATGTTTGATCAGATCTTTCACCAGTCCTCCAGGGGTATGGTGGGCCCACCAGGACTCGAACCTGGGACCAACCGGTTATGAGCCGGTAGCTCTACCAACTGAGCTATGGGCCCTGCAAAATAGACTACAGG
>JBAIXS010000339.1:0-2072 GCA_037916395.1 Candidatus Sulfobium mesophilum | reverse complement strand
AGGAGACTAAATGAATATCTACATTTCCGGCTCTTTGGCATACGACAGAATCATGGATTTCCCGGGGAGGTTTTCGGACCACATACTGCCGGACAAGATCCATATCCTGAATGTTTGTTTCACTGTAAACGGCATGGTGGAGAAGTTCGGAGGCACGGCAGGCAATGTAGCGTATTCTCTTAGTTTGCTGGGCGAAAGACCGGTAGTGCTGGCAACGATAGGGAAGGACTATGGCGCATATTTCGACTGGCTGCGGCAGAACGACCTGTCCCTTGATGGCATCAGGGTTATCCAAGACGAATTTACAGCCGGCGCTTATATAACTACTGACAGGGCAGATAACCAGATAACCGGTTTTAATCCCGGCGCCATGAAGCACGAGTCTGAGTTTGAATTCGGAGATGAGGACGCAGGTGATTCAGTTTGCCTTATCGCGCCGGGCAATCTAAGGGACATGAAGAGATACTCGGCATCCTGCAGGGAAATAGGCATGCGATATATCTGCGATCCCGGGCAGTCCCTGACGCAATGGGAAGGAAAGGCGCTCAGAGATTGGATCGAGGGGTCAATGGCGCTGATTTCCAACGATTATGAACTCGAACTGATAATTAAGATGACGGGTTTGGAAAAGAAAAGACTGCTTGGTCTTACGGGAATGATCATCACGACTGTCGGGGAAAAAGGGTCTGTAGTCAGCACCGCAGATTCAGAAGACGTTATAGGCGCTGCAAAGGCGGCGGTCGTCGTTGATCCCACCGGAGCAGGAGATGCTTACAGGGCCGGTCTGCTGAAAGGGCTTGCCACAGGAAAGGACACCCTGACTTCCGCCAGGATGGGAGCGGTAGCAGCCGTCTATGCAGTAGAAAAATATGGTACCCAGGAGCATAGGTTTTCCTATGACGATTTTCTTGTCAGATACAAAGAGAATTTTGGGGAATTGCAAAAGTGAGCAGCGGATATCATCCTCTGATTAATTGAAATGGCAATCTTCGAAGAAGTATCATAAACAGTGAGCAGGTATAGTATCTATTACGTATTATTATTTTTCTTCCTGGTAGCAGCTCCCTGGAGACTCGACGCCGCAGAGCCTTCCGTTGAAACTGCAAGAATCACCGCGTTAATAAATAAGGTGATAGGTGCCTATGGCGGCAGGGCCGCCATAGAAGGCATTAACTCCCTCCATATGACAGGGGAAATTGAAGCTATTATGATGCATGATCGCGGCTCATATGAGCTTTACTTCAAAAGGGGAAGGAAGCTCCGTGTAGAGACTAAATACCAGCGTTCGTTTGAATTGAGGATCCTTAACCGTGACAGAGGATACAGACGCACTGACACCCTGCCGCTTGAAGAAGTGTACGGCCCCAGGTTCCTGGCTATGGTATATCAGTACAAACATATGAATCTGCTTCACGATCTCATAGCCGGCGTCTATCAGATTCGGTCGACAGGCCGTTCCGCTGTCGCCGGTGAGGATGTCGAAGTTTTCAGATTGAATGACAAAGAGGATGCCGTCATGGACGTCTATGTCGATCCGAAGACTTTTTTTATCGTGAAGGTCACTGCTTTTTTTTCAGCCGAAAATAAGCAGATCGACCTTTCCGCCGAATTCTCTGACTTCAGAAAGGTCGGGGACGTTGTATTCCCTTTCAGAATCACAAACTACGCCGGGGGAGTAAAGGTAGCCCGGACGGTTATCGAAAAATATTCTCTGAACCCCGATATGGCGGATTCCCTTTTTGTGCCTTCAACCGTCCAGTCTTTTTAAGAACGACTAGCGGTCTCGCCGATACCTAACGAAACCTGCTACCCCAATTTACATAATCCATGAAGCCGCTCAAAGACAATCTCCTCCTTCATATGAGCAACATGAGATAAAAGTTTACGAAATCCCCGTTTCTTATCTCGCATGATTATTATGGCGCTGCACTTCCTCGGGGGAATATTTTTTTGTATGATCCCACCCTATTTGAATGCCACTGGCTGAGCTATATAATTAGAGTATGATCAACGAAGAAGCGATCAAGGCTTTTATTCTGAAGACGTTCGGGGACGTCAGCAGCGTCGTGATA
>JBAIXS010000338.1:0-17889 GCA_037916395.1 Candidatus Sulfobium mesophilum | reverse complement strand
GCCTTCATACTGTCCACATCCGCAAAGAGCACAAAAACTGTCTTATCCTGTCTTTTCGCAATCTTAATATACTGCTCAATTAAACTGAAGAATCCTCTTCGGTTGTATAGCCCCGTGAGTTCATCGCTCAGTGACATTTCCCGAAGTTTGTCCTCTGCCTGTTTCAGTTCCGTGATGTCCCGGAAGGCGATAACTGCAGCAACAATCTCACCGTCATCCTTTATTGGAGAGGCGATGACAGCTATAGGCAGATCGCTCCCGTCTTTTCGCACAAAGACTTCATCCCGTGAATGGAATCTTTCACCCGTTCTGACAACTTTAAAAATATCGCATTCTTCAGCCGAAAGCGGTGCGCCGTCTGCCCTGTGACAATGCATAAGATTGTGAGGTCCTTTTTCATTCAACTCCTCCATGGTCCAACCCAAAAGACGTTGGGCTTCGGGATTCATGAAAACCATGAGGCCATTTTTATCAAGTACGCAAAGCCCCTCACCCAGGCTTGATGTAATGCTGCTTAATTCCTTCTCTGTTTTGCGCAGGGCTTTCTCAGCCTCCTTGCGCTGCGTAATTTCATCAGTCATGGATTTGAAAAGTGGCGATATCAAGACTACTCCGATAAGCATCAGGACTGATGTAACAAGACCAACGGACTCAAATGACAGATCTAATGGATAATGGTGGTTGCCTGTAATGAAATCAAATAGTGAAATGCAGCGGCGGACAGCCATGAAAGAAATTGCCAGAGCAATCAAACCCCATGATGTACGATTGCCGGTGATTCTTATGAGTTTTAGGGCAAGATAGGCAGTCACGAATTGTATTAAGGTGGATGCTGCTAAAATAATGCCTGTTGGCATGCTATCTGAATATGCCTTTCAACATGGAAGAGGAATAAAGTATCTGACGTTTCGCCATTATTAGAGAGTATATCAAAATTCATGAATATTAGAGCAACTTTTGCTAAGGCTGTAACTTTTATCAACCTAAGTGGAAAAAATTCTCTTTATGATCTATCTCATATCCTTTATTTACCCATCTGGTAAAATAGAGACATGAGCATATTAAAAGAAGGATGCCCAGGCAGCAAGGAGATACGGACGCCTTATCCGGAGGAGGCAACTTGTTTCTGGTGCGATACAGTCAACGAGATCTGGACAGACGAGGTAGAGGCTGACTGCAAGAACTGTGGGAAGAAGATTACCCGAGAGATGAGGCCTTCGTGCATTGAATGGTGCCCTGCTGCCAGGGACTGCGTCGGCGCCGAAAAATATGAGAGGCTTATGAAGACGATAAAGGCAAGTTCAGGCGCAACAAAATGAAAAGCCCCTTTCCAAAAGGGGCTTAAGGTTCTTAATGATAAAGTGAAATAGGCAGTTTTATCAGACCCTCGTGACGTTTACTGCCTTTTGGCCCTTTGGACCGTCGGCCAGTTCGAAGGAGACCGCCTGTCCTTCGGAAAGGGTTTTAAAACCGTTGGCCTGAATTTCCGAGTAGTGGACAAAGACGTCTCCCCCGTCTTCCTTGGTGATAAATCCATACCCCTTGGTTTCGTTAAACCACTTAACTGTTCCTCTCTGCTGCATACTGCGCTGTCCTCCTGTAAAGAAATAGGTATTTTAGATCCCGGAAACACAAATATAAAAAAAGCCGCACATCTTAAAGTCGTTGCGGCCGTTTGCTTAAGCAATAACTTCCGGGACCTATAGAAAGAGATATTACACGTAGATGATTCAAAGGTCAAGGATTTTTGAGGGCGTGGAAAAGGCCAGCAATCATTTTTTTAGAATATTTCTTGTATAAAGTTGCAATTTCAAGACCTCTTTATTATTAAAACTTCAAATTGACATGAATCTTTCGCCGGTGCTAATTTTTATTAACGCGGCATGGGCCGGTTATAGACTCTGATGCGGACTACAAAAAAGCTGGAGGTAAAAATGAAGGGTAATTTTAAGGTCGGGCTTATTTTTTTAATCTTCCTCACCGTGGCTTATCTTGCCTTTGCATCGGCGGGCATGGCCTCTACGACCGAGAGTGATTGTATCAACGGTGGAGGTTATGTCGGCGAGGGCGGCGGGTGTCGGTTCTGTATTGGGGGAAAGTTCGACCTTTCGGAGGTAAACGGTCCGGCGAAAGAGAAGTCTGCTGATGACAAATCTGAAAAAAAGGTAAGTCCTAAGTATTCATCCAAGGCAGGCGATTCACCTGTGCGAAACAATCAGCAATAGCGGATTCGTTGACAGCCAGAAAACAAAGTGGGGCAGTAACGCCTTTTTCATCCAAGATAATCCGGCAAAAGCAGAGTCGGGTTTTGGACTGTGAGAAGGAGCTGCCCGGAGGATTGCTTAGTAGTTTTCAGGCATGGCCCTGATGCCTGCACTACGAATTGCCTCTACCTCTTTCTCCAATACATAAGGGTCAATAGGTTTTTCGAGAAACATACAGCCCCCTGCTTCTATGAGGGACTTGTCTACTTCTCCCGGGGAACTTAGCGCGATGACAGGAATATTTTTCCATCTTCCCCGCAGCTGCGTGATGAACTCAATTCCGCGCATGTTTGGTATCAGGAAATCCGCTATGATCAGCAGGTACGGCCCTTTTTGCTCAATGAGGTTGAGAGCATCATTCCCGTTGCTTGCGAAAGAGGCATCATAATTGTTGACCTCGCAGAATGCCGTAAGGAAAGACCGCACATAAGGGTCATCGTTTACTATCAGGACCTTAAAATTGTTATTAAAGGATGAGTTCATCTTTGGCGTACTGACAGGCCCGTTAACGCATGAGTGACTGAACCTGAGAGATCAGGTGGGAAATATCGAGCGGTTTCTCATAAAAATGCATGGCGCCGAGTTCATATGCTTCTTTTCTTACTGCCTCATTGCAGGGACCTGCCATGATTATCACTTTTGTCTCCGGGTGAGTCGTCCTGACAAAGCGGACAAGTTCCAGCCCTTCATGTTTTCCTGAATCACTTATTCGCAGATAGAAGATCGCAAGATCGAATTTTTCCCTTATGAGTGCGTTTTGAGCATGGACGAGGCTCTCGCTCTGCACCACTGATGCGATTTTTCGTAACACGTAGGAGAGTGTTGCAATGATAGCAGCCTGATCATCCACAATTAATACTCTTAGCATGATGCAAGCAACTTGCAATAAACATACCACTGGGTTTGTGTATGAAAGCCCTCGATTAACAACGATGTTTATAGGCTTGTTCGAAGAAAAGACTATAAAAATCAGCTAACCGTATCAAAAAAACTAAATAACATGAATCACTCCTTTTTATTTGCTTCAGGACTATTTTGCATAAAAATTTTTTTGTGCTTGTCGCAGATGGTATCATAAGGATATAGAAATAATCAGGGTGTATTTTTAGCCGGTCTGGTCACCTGTATTTATGAACACATATATGGCCGCAGCTTTATAAACGATGACTGTATGATAAGGAGGATGCTATGGCTCGAAAAATGATAACAGTTGACGGGTGCACGGCGTGTGCGCATGTGGTGCACGCGACAAATGAGATTATAACGATTTATCCCATTACTCCTTCTTCACCTATAGCGGAGATATGCGATGCGAAGACCACCGCGGGACAGCCGAATATCTGGGGTTCGGTACCCAGGGTCAGCCAGATGCAGTCAGAGGGCGGCGTTGCAGGGGCGGTGCACGGCTCTCTTGCTACGGGAGCTTTGGCTACGACTATCTCTGCGTCTCAGGGACTTTTGCTCATTGTGCCCAACATGTTCAAGATCGCCGGGGAACTGACCCCGACCGTGTTTCATGTTACGGCAAGGGCTTTAGCTTGTCAGGGGCTTTCGATATTCGGTGATCATTCTGACGTAATGGCTGCGCGCTCAACAGGCTTCGCCATGCTTTGTTCAAAGAGCGTCCAGGAGGCGATGGATTTTGCGCTTATAGCCCAGGCGGCGACTCTTGAGTCGAGGGTGCCTTTTCTCCATTTCTTCGACGGTTTCAGGACCTCCCACGAAATCCAGAAGATCGAGGAACTCTCCTTTGACGATATGAGGGCGATGATCAACGATGATCTTGTGATAGCTCATCGTATGCGCGGGCTTACGCCTGATCGTCCTTCGATAAGGGGCACGGCGCAAAACCCGGACGTCTATTTCCAGGGACGGGAGACAGTGAACAGGTTTTACGACGCGACGCCTGCGATAGTACGGAAAGCCATGGAACGATTTGCGTCCCTGACGGGCAGGCAATACAGACTGTTTGATTATTACGGGGAACCCGATGCCGAGCGCGTGGTCGTGGTGATGGGTTCTGCAGGGGAAACTCTGGAAAGTACAGTTGATGCACTTAACGCTAAGGGAGAAAGACTCGGCGTTATCCAGGTGAGGTTATACAGACCTTTTTCAGCAGATGCTATTGCTGAGGTTCTGCCATCAACGACAAAGGCTATTGCCGTACTGGACCGCACAAAAGAGCCGGGCGCCCTGGGCGAACCGCTATATTTGGATATACGAACGGCTGTGGGCGAGGCCATGGAGCGGGGAACGATAAGGATGTCGCAGTACCCAAAAATTGTGGGGGGCCGCTACGGACTTGGCTCCAAAGACTTTACGCCGGCTATGGCGAAGGCCGTGTTTGATAACCTGTCAATGGCGGCTCCCAGGAACCACTTTACAATCGGCATCAACGACGACCTGACAGGCACCAGCCTCTCTTACGATGAATCATTCCAGATCGAAGGAAGCGGAGTCTTCCGTGCCCTTTTCTACGGCCTTGGCGCCGACGGCACAGTCGGTGCCAACAAGAACACGATTAAGATTATCGGGACCGAGACGGATAATTTTGCACAGGGATATTTTGTCTACGACTCGAAAAAATCAGGGGCTATAACCATATCTCATCTCCGCTTTGGAAAGGAAAAGATACATAACCCTTATCTGGTGCCTAAGGCTAATTTCATCGCCTGTCACAATACGTCATTTCTTGAGAAATACGACATGCTCTCAAATGCCGAGGAAGGGGCGACCTTCCTTCTGACGACATCCCACGGGAAAGAGGATGTGTGGAATTATCTTCCTGCCGAGGTACAGACACATCTGATCTCAAAAAAGATGAAGTTCTACATCATCGATGCGTTGTCTCTTGCAGAGGAACTGGGGCTCGGGACGAGGATAAACATGATCATGCAGACTGCCTTCTTTGTTATCGCAGGCATCATACCCAAAGAGGACGCTATAAAGTCCATCAAGGAACAGATCAAAAAGACCTATTTAAAGAAAGGCGATGAGGTTGTAAAGATGAACTATGCGGCTGTTGACAAGGCGCTCCAGAATATCGTGGAAGTCGCCGTGCCTGGTGCTGTTTCATCTATCATAAAAATGAAGCCTCCTGTGCCGGAGGATGCCCCCGAATTCATCAGGGATGTTACAGCAAAGATGATTGAGGGCAGGGGCGACAGCCTCCCTGTCTCAGCTATCCCACCTGACGGCGCCTGGCCGACCGGCACCACGCAGTATGAGAAGCGGAACATCGGGGTCCATATACCGGTTTGGGAGCCCGATCTGTGCATTCAATGCGGCCAGTGCTCCTTTGTTTGTCCTCATGGGACTATCAGGATAAAGGCGTATGAACCGTCCTTCCTGAAGGGTGCGCCTGCGGCTTTCAGATCTGTCGACGCTACCGGCAAAGACCTCAAGGGGCTTAAATTTACTGTTCAGGTCGCACCGGAAGACTGTACCGGATGCGGTTCCTGCGTATATGTCTGCCCCGGGGCCAAGAAGGATGCCGAGGGCAGGAAAACAGACCACAAGGCGATAAATATGAAGCTCCAGGAGCCGCTCAGAAAACAGGAGGCTGATAATTACAGGTTCTTCTTAAGCCTTCCGGAGACCGATCCGTCCAGATTTAACGCTGCAACTGTAAAGGGGAGCCAGTTGGTGAAACCGCTTTTTGAGTATCACGGGGCCTGCGCCGGCTGCGGCGAGACGCCTTATATAAAACTTCTGACACAGCTTTTTGGAGACCGTCTCCTCATTGCCAATGCAACAGGCTGTTCCTCAATTTACGGAGGAAACCTGCCGACGACGCCCTATACAAAGCGGGCAGACGGGCGGGGACCTGCATGGGCCAATTCGCTGTTTGAAGATAATGCTGAATTCGGTTTAGGCATGAGACAGACAGTTGCTAAATTCAATTCACAGGCGCTTGAGCTTCTCGACAGGGTTTCGGCCAAGGCCGAGTATTCTTCGGCAAAAGACCTCTTTGATGCGCTTAAGAATTCTGATCAATCTGCCCAGAAAGGCATTGAAGAGCAGAGGGCCAGGGTGGGGGAACTTAAAAAGCTGATCTCCAACGACTCCTCATCGGAAGCAAAGAATCTCTTCTCACTTTCTGACTATCTGGTTAAGAAGTCGGTCTGGGCTATCGGCGGCGACGGATGGGCCTATGACATTGGTTATGGCGGGCTCGATCACGTCCTGGCATCCGGCGAGGACATAAATATACTGATACTCGATACCGAGGTCTACTCTAATACCGGGGGCCAGATGTCGAAGTCAACGCCGCTTGGCGCAATAGCACAGTTTGCGGCAGGAGGTAAGAGGACGCCCAAAAAGAGCATCGGCGCCATCATGACAACTTATGGGAATGTCTATGTCGCACAGATCGCTTTTGGCGCCAATCAGGCCCAGACGGTAAGAGCGCTGGTAGAGGCGGAGGCATACAACGGGCCGTCTCTTGTGGTATGCTACGCAACCTGTATAGCGCAGGGAATAGACATGAGCAAAGGGGTGGAAGAGCAGAAGAAGGCGGTCTCCTGCGGCCACTGGCCGCTTTTCCGCTTTAACCCTGGTCTTGAGACGGAGGGGAAGCCTCCCTTTACGATTGACAGTCAGGAGCCGACTATATCCTTTGAGGAGTATGCCTACAAGGAAAACCGCTACAGGGCCCTAAAGTCGGGCAACCCTGCGCTTGCTGCTGAGCTTATGAAATATGCCGAGGCTAACGTAAAGAGGCGGTGGAAGTATCTTAAACATCTGGCCAAATGGACGCCCGGTGAATAGTCTCTCGTTATATCGGTAATCTAAATCAAAGAGGGTGTCGTTATTTCGCGACACCCTCTTTTCCTTCAGACGGAGTTTCGCCTCTTCCATGTTATGGGTACACGCAAGCCAGTGCTAGCGTCAACTTCTTCTCAACCGCGTCGGCAAAAAGTTTGCCGTCTTTTTCGTGATATGTCACTGTCACATCCTGGCCTATACCGATATCTCTGAGGGTTTTGTTCTGGGCGCAGCTTGTGACCGAGGTCATTTTGTCCATAGAGAACGTCAACTGCGCGGGCGGCGACCCGTATCTAGCGCCTGATCTTACCGTCAGAGTTCCGGCGGAAGGGTTAACGGCGATGACCTCTCCGCTAAGAGTTGATATTTTTCCGGACGCAGCGACAGCCGGAGCTGCGAAGGATGTCGTTAAAAGAAGCGCCATTGTGACTGCAAAAACGACTGCAAAAAGTCCATATGGCTTAGCCTGCATTCTATTTTTTCTGTCGAACATGTTCAGAACCTCCCTTCCTTACATACTTCTTTTCACAAAATATAACTAATCTTTCTTCTTTGCTTAATGATAGCCCTGATTGCACAGTTTAACAACTCTGCAATATAGTATAAGCAGCCGAATGAGGAGACTGGCGCCCCAAGTAAAGCGGAAAATAACGCTTTTTAGCCTGAAGTCCTTCGTTTCTGTGATTTTCTGACAGTTAGATCATTTAGTGGTATGTCGGCGACCGTGCTTTGCTATAATCACCACTTGCGCGAGGACGCCCCCACATGCATCGATTCCGACATCGAGCACTGACGCAGTCCTTGTGGCTTCGAAAGATTGATGAAACTCATCGCCTGCCGCATAAATAACAACAACCAAAAAAGAATAAAAAGCACATCTGAAAGTCTGCAATTTCGTTTCTCCGAATCGAAATGCCCGAAACAGAAGAATACCTAAAATAAAATACTCGGTTACGTGCGCCAATTTTCTGATTATGCCGTGAATCAAAGCCACATCTTCCTCAGTGGTTGAAGGCATCATCAGGCGAACCAGAGGTTCAATAATAAGGGAGGTATTTTGCGCTGAGAATGTTCCGGTCGACATCCAGAAGATTACGCACATCCATAGAAGCGCAGGGCCCCAATATTTGATGAGGCGAATTAAACTCGTACTGTCTCCCTAATAATCTTCGAGGTTGTACCACTCGGGGTTTTCGAGCCAGATGTCGGGTTGACTGACGAACCTGATGATATTTTCGAGAATAAGGTAGTGCCTTTTCTCCTCTTCGGCAATTTTCAGAAATATTTCCCTCTGCTCAGTGCCTGCCTCTTTGGCCTTATCGAGATAAAGATCGCGTGTTTTTATCTCGATCTCCTGCGCCTTTTTGTAAAGTTCAACCTGCGTGACATCAGCCTTGAACTGCTTTTTTTCTCTCATCTCAATAAAGACGTTCTTGACGTTATCCAGAATCCGGGAGTCCGTCACCTGTACCTTTTCGTTCGCCTTCATGTTCTGGAAAAGTTTATAGTGTTTCACCTCGGCGTCGGCAAGCATCGTGAGAATTGTTCTCAGGCCGGTGTTGTCTGTTTTCGAGGCGACTTCGCGGTAGAAATTCTCGCCGTCTTTTTCCAACTGCATTGCATATTCATAGATGTCCACGTTTAGAAACCTCCCTTTCCGTCAAAGCAAGCATGATATTTATATCGCCTATGTAAATAGTAGTTTCATTTGTGCCAAAAGACAAGCTCGAAAAATATGTGTGTCAAACCAAAAAATATGTGAATTAGTCCACCGGAAGATTAAAATAGAAGCATGATCACCGTCCAGGAACGGATGAGGGCTGCGCTGAGCGCACAGGGTGAGGATCTTTGGGGGCTTGTAAGAGACCCTGATCCGCAAGTGGCGTCTCAGGCAACGCTGAACAAAAACCTTACAGAGGAGATGGCTGTGTTCATAGCGAAGCGGAAGGTGATTTCCGGGGAAACGCTCGGGTTTTTAGCAGGCGATGTAAGGTTTAAGGGCAGTTATAAACTGAAGCTGGCCATATGCAAAAACCCCAGGACACCTCAGAAGGTTACATTTTCGATGCTGAAATTCATCAGGCTTTTTGACCTTTCGGACATAACAAGAGATAAGCAGATTCATATCAATATCAGGCAGAAGATCGAAAGCATGATAGGCGAAAGGATACCTGCCATGCCCCGCGGAAACAAAACGGCCCTTGCCAAAAGGGCCTCGACTAACGTCCTGCTCGCCCTAATGGAGCATGGCGATGAAAGTGTCATATGCATCTGTCTTGACAGCCCGTCGATTACCGAGGCACACCTCTACAAACTGATCAATAACCCGCGGACGAAGCCTGCTGTAATAAAGATGCTGGCAACCCATGGTAAATGGTCTTTAAGTTATTTTATCAGGTTTGCACTGATAAGGAATTTCTATACGCCTATGTCATGCGTAGTCAAGTTTATCTCTCAGATGAAGACTGCCGATCTTCAAGAACTCTATCGGGACCCGAAGCTGCCGTCATCAACAAAACCGTTTATCTTCCGGGAACTCGGCGAAAGAGGTGAAACAGTTGAGGTTCAGCCGGAGATGACCTACGACCTGCATGACGATGACGACCATGTCCTGCCGGATCAGGAAAGCTCGGATGATAATTAGCTCAAAAAATGCAGTTTAGGCAAAAAATTGCAGGGATGCGTGGAAAAAAATTTTATCTGTGCCACCTTTGTAAGACTGTAATAATCACTTATAAGCATGCTTTTTGTTCATACACAGTTGTCAACCTAAATTCCAAATTGCGACATTATAAAATTTTTTGGAACATTTCCCTTTTAATAATTGTACAAATACTTAAATTGAATGAGTAATCCAAGCGCGTCACCCCATCCAATAGCCGATCCATTCATCCAGCTGCGACCTGGACACCGCGCCATTGATTTCATCCAGGTGATTTCCACCCCGGTAAAGGGTCAGACGCGGCACCGACATGACATCGAAACGCCTTGCCAGGACTGATTCTTTCTCGGTGTTTACCATAACGACTTTGAGTCTTCCAGGCAGCCTCCGTGCGAGGTCTTCGATGGCAGGCATCATCCCGCGGCAGTGGGAGCACCATGGCGCCCAGAAAAAGACGAGCACAAGACCCGGAGAATCAAAAACCTCATAATCGAAATTTGTGCCTGTGCCTTCGATCGGGGCATGAAGGATGTCGAGATGTGCTTTGCATTTGCCGCATACAGGTTTTTCACCAAGCCTCTCAACAGGCACCCTGTTGACGGTCCTGCAGGCTCTGCATCTTAATAGCGTCGTAGCGCTGCTCATACTTATTCCCTATAAAGATTATACCCTCTGGTTTTACTATTTTTGCCGGAGTCGGGTAAAATTCAAAAAAAATAGAAAAGGGGAGCTAGCCATGTTGATCGTAATGCATCAGTGGGCTGCCGGCAAGGATGTCGAGGGCGTTAAAAAAATTATCGCGGGTTTGGGCCTCAGGCCGGTTGCAATCCCGGGAGCGGAGAGGACCGCCATAGGCGTGATAGGCAATCAGGGATGGGTGGACGATTCGCCATTCAGGGGCATCAGTTCCATTATGGAAATTATCCACGTAACAAAGCCTTATAAGTTGGTCAGCAGGGATTTTCACCCCTCCGATACAGTTGTCAAACTGCCCGGGGGCGTCAGAATAGGGGGAAAAGCGCCTTGTGCAATTATCGCAGGTCCCTGCGCAATAGAGGACAAGGATCAGATATTTAAAACAGCCCGCTTTCTCAAAAAGGCAGGAGTCGGCATATTAAGAGGAGGCGCATATAAGCCCAGGACAAGCCCTCATAGTTTCCAGGGGCTGAGGGAAAAGGGGCTTGAACTTCTCGATGCCGTCAGAAAGGACGTGGGAATGCTCGTCGTCACGGAGGTGATGAGCCCGGAACATGTTGGGATGGTGGCTGAGAAGGTCGATATTCTGCAGATTGGAGCGAGGAATATGCAAAATTATGATCTTCTTACGGAAGTTGGAAAGACAAAAAAGCCGGTTATTCTTAAACGCGGTCTTTCGGCAACGGTTGAGGAGTGGCTGGCATCGGCCGAATACATGCTCCTCGGGGGAAATCCCAATGTGGTCCTTTGTGAAAGGGGGATCAGGACCTTTGAACCCTCCACCCGAAACACGGCGGACCTCTCAGTAATACCGCTGGTCAAATCGATTTCGCATCTGCCTGTGATCTTCGATCCGAGCCATGCAACGGGGAAAAGAAGCCTTGTGCCTCATATGACCCTGGCTTCTTTAATTGTCGGCGCGCACGGGGTGATGGTCGAGGTCCATCCGGATCCTGAACATGCATTGTCGGACGGACCGCAGTCGCTTCATTTTAAAGAGTTTGAATCCCTGAGAAAGAAGGTCGCTGCCCTCGAAGATTTTATGAAGACCGGCAAGCTCGGCAGGTAAATGCCTCTTCGCCACAGGGGAATCTGTTCTCCCAGGTCTAATCCGACTGTGCGCGGAACGCGGCTGAGAAGTTCCAAAAAAAATAGAACGAGAGAGAAACTATTTTCCGGCTATTTCTGCGAAGTCAGAATAATTAGCGGCTAGCGGCAGTCGTCCTTGACCAGCATCGACTCCCTTACGGCGTTTGCCTTTTCCCTTCCGGCGAGTCTTTCGACAATTGCCAGGGCAAAGTATACCGCTGTGCCGGGGCCTCTGCTGGTCAATATCTTTCCGTCTTCAACAACGGTTTGCTCCTGATAAATCGCGCCCCCCAATTTTTCGCTGTATGACGGATAGGAAGTTGCCTTTTTGCCTTCAAGGATTCCAGCGCCTGCAAGTACATAGGGGGCCGCGCAAATCGCTCCGGTGAGTTTGCCCTTCAGGTGAAAGTCCCGAACAAGGGCCCTGACCCGATCATCTGCATTGAGGTTATCAGAGCCGGGCTGGCCGCCCGGCAGGACAATCATATCGAAGTCGGCAGAAGTTATCATATCTATGGTGGTATCTGCGAGGACCGTGATGCGATGAGCGCCCTCAACTGACCCGCTATGAAGGCCTGCGACAGTAACCTCTATGCCGGCCCTTCTGAGGACATCAATGATAGTGACGGCCTCTATCTCTTCAAAACCGTCCGCAAGTGGTACAACCACCTTCGCCATGCAGCACCTCCTGAATTATTATCGCCTCATATTTCATGATCTTGCAGAAAGACCTGATTCAACCGGCGGCCCTAACAATTACGCCTGATGTGGATTTTATATTTATGCAGCCTGCAGAACCCTGATTGCCTTCTTGTCGTCGGCCGTCTTAAATACGCATGTCGCTGTCTTTCCGGAACTTGTGGTGGAATAGAAATAGTAGATCATTATCCCGGCATTTGCGATGATCCCGGATATCCTCTCAAGTGCCCCAACCTTGTTGGGCGTCTCCACCATGATGACTGACGAATCCTGAATCTCATCGGCGCCTATCCTTTCGAGCGCCTTTTCGGCCTTTATAAGGTCGTCCACGATCAGCGTAAAGATTGCCTTGCGGCGTGTGCCGCTGGCTGAGTATCCGGTACCGGCGAGTATATTGACATTTTCCGCTGCCAGGACCGATGCAACTTTAGCCGTCAATCCGACGCTATCTATGAAGGTTGCCGTAATCTCCTTTGCGGGCTTGGCCGTAAACGACGGCACCGAGAGTTTCTTCGCGACTGGAGCTTTTTTTGCTGAAGGTCTTGGTTCTGTTTTGACCGGTTTCTTGGTCACTCTCTTTGACGCCTTGATCATGGATGTTATCTCCTTATAAAGTGTTCCCGCCGCCGCATGCAGCAGGTGAAAGCAAATCAGCGAAAAAGACGATCTAATTTACTATATACCAAAGCCGCAGGACAAGCTTTATGCCCCCTTTCAGCAAAGTATATAATGACGAGGGCAATTTGAATAGATGAATTTGCATCGAGGCGGAGCAGCCATATATGCAAGCTGTGTTGGCCAATCTTTCAGATGGGTATGAATGAATTTTCAGCAGGGAAATGATATAGTAATAGGCCGCAGTCAGATGATTTTTTTCTTTTATCTTTTGGTCGTAAATGGTAAAATTTTTACAAATCTATATTTATGAATTTATAAAAAAAAATTATAAATGAATCTTAAGAAGATTGAAAAAGGCGTAAGGCTTATTATCGAGGGCATAGGCGAAGACCCCGAAAGACCTGGAATAAGGGGGACTCCTCAGCGCGTAGCAAGGATGTATCAGGAGATATTTTCAGGCCTCGAGACCCCTACGGAGGAGATACTCAAGCACATAGAGGGCGAAAGCCATGACGAAATGGTTCTTCTGAAGGATATCCCTTTCTATTCGGTATGCGAACATCATCTGCTGCCGTTTATCGGCAAGGCCCATGTGGCATACGTGCCGGGTGCCGGAAAAATTGCCGGGATAGGCGAACTTGCAAAGGCGGTGGAAATTTTTGCCAAGAGGCCCCAGGTGCAGGAGCGCCTTACCGCGCAGCTGGCCGACATGATCATGCTTAAGCTTAAGCCCAAGGGCGCGATGGTCGTTATTGATGCCGAGCATCTCTGTCTTTCGATGAGGGGGATGAAAAAGCCGGGATCGAGGACCGTTACCTCCGCAGTACGCGGCATCTTCAGGTCGAAGGAATCAACGCGGCAGGAACTGCTTGAGCTTATAAAGCAAAAGGACTGAGAAGGGCCGTCTGCCTGTATCGCCGCAGAACGATTTCAGATCCGATATTGCCTTGATTAGAGGGCTTTTTTAGCGAAGCATTATTCTGAAGCATGTGCTAAATCACGATACTAAACAAAGGAGGAAAAGCATGGCAGCAAAAATTATAAGCGGTACGGAGATCGCCTCACAGATAAGGGAAGAACTCAAGAAAGAAGTCGCTGAAATGAAGGAAAAGCACGGGGTCGTCCCAGGGTTGGTTACCATTTTGGTAGGCAAGAACCCTGCATCGGTCAGCTATGTTACCGGCAAGCATAAGGCCGCGGACGAGCTGGGATTCTTTTCGATCCAGGACGACCAGCCGGAGGACCTGTCCCAAGCCGACCTTCTCAAGCTCATTGATAAGTATAATAAGGACCCCAAAGTGCACGGAATCCTTGTGCAACTTCCGCTTCCTAAGCATATTGATGAAAAGAAGGTTCTAAACGCAATAGATCCTGACAAGGATGTTGACGGGTTTCATCCTGTCAATGTCGGACGCCTCATGATAGGCGGCAAAGAGGCCAAGTTCCTTCCATGCACTCCCGCCGGCATCCAGGAACTGATTGTCCGTTCGGGGTTCGAGACCGCAGGCGCCGAAGTTGTTGTTGTGGGCCGTTCAAATATAGTCGGAAAGCCTATTGCCAACATTATGCTTCAGAAGGGCAAGGGGGCAAATTCCACAGTTACGGTCGTGCACACAGGGACCAAAAACATGGATGCGCATTGTAAGCGGGCTGATATCCTGATTGTCGCTGCCGGTGTGCCTGGCCTTGTAAAACCTGAGTGGATTAAGCCCGGCGCCTGCGTGATAGACGTGGGAGTCAACCGCGTAGGGGAGAAGAAGAGCGAAAAGACGGGCAAGATGGTGCCGATTCTTAAAGGGGATGTTGACTTTGATGCCGCAAAGGAGATTGCCGGGGCGATCACACCCGTGCCGGGCGGAGTAGGGCCGATGACTATCACGATGCTTATGAAGAACACGGTTAAATCGGCGAAGATGCACGCAGGAATCGAGTAGACTCTTACTTAATCAAGATTTCGGGGGCGGAAGAAATTCCGCCCTTTTTTTCTGAAAGGAAGGCTGCGAAACTATCGGGTGAACGGGATTACTCGATAGCTATGATAATAACGAAAGGACGCAGTATTTTCACTCATTCCCGGTCTTTGACCCCAGAGGTATTTTCCCTCACCCCCCACATATCCCCCCGTGCCAAGGGGGGACTAAGGGCGGTGGTGTCTGAGTATCTGGAAAATAAAGCCGCTCAAATACAACGTCCTTTCAGCACTTGGGGAAATTTATGAATGAAGAAAGCCATTTCCACATCCCGAAATAAGACGCCTGTAAGACTGGCCCAAACTATTTATAGACTTCTTTCTCTTACTGAACGTAAGGAGGAGACTGTCTTTGAGCGGCTTCAATTTCTCGTGTTGCCCGCCGCAGGCGAAGCGAGAATGAGAGAAAAGATGGTCGCCTCCTTCACGTATGAATAATATCAGCCGCCGACTTCATCTCCGTCCGGCTATTGGAAGGGTTATAACGAACGTGGACCCCTTGTTGACTTCACTTTCCGCCGTGAGGCTTCCCTTCAGGTTCTCAATTATATTATGACTTACGGCGAGTCCGAGCCCTGTCCCGTTTTCCTTGGTTGTGTAAAATGGTTCGAATATCCTGGTTAGGGCCTCTTTCCCGATGCCGACCCCGGTATCCTCAAATGAAACCACTATGTTGTTGTCTGCCGCCCTGCTCCGGATAGCCAGCGTGCCGCCGTCGGGCATCGCGTCGGCCGCATTAAGGACGATGTTTACGATGACCTGGGATAGCCGGCTTGCGTCGGTGGTAAGCATGGGCACATCAGGAGCCAGGTCTTTGACTATGGTGATGCCCTGTATCCTCTTGTCATACTGGATAAGAGACAGGGAACTTTCTATTATGCTGTTTATTCTGCATGGCTTTAGTTCCAGCGGCATCATCTTCGAAAAACCCGAGAGTTGCTTCATGATGTCCGAAATCCTGTTCATGTGGAAGAAGATGGTTTCAAGGGTCTCTTTCTTGAATTCGTCCTCCTCCATATCCATCAGGACCCTGACAAACGAAAAAACCGATGTAAGCGGATTTCCTATCTCCGACGTTATGCCTGAGGTCAGCCTTTCCATCGCCGCCAGTTTTTCGGAATGCATCATTTCCAGTTCCTTTTCGTGTCTTTCGTGCTCTTCAGCTTTCTCCCTTTTTCTGTATTGAACGATAAGCAGCGCCGAAACGCCGCTGGCAATTATAAAGATCAGGATGATTATCCACGAATATAATTTCATAGACCTCTTTATTGAGATTGTCACTTCAGAATAAGGCGCGGATACCGTCACAATCCACTTTGACTCTCCGGCGGCTGCCGTAGAAAAGGCCAGAATCTTATCTTCACCAGTCGGTGCGACATACCTTCCGTAATAATTGCTTTTACCCTCTATGATCCTTTTTTCAGCATCAAAGGTTTTATGACATTTGAAGCATGAAGAGTCAGCCCTGTACAAATTCCTTCCGACCATATCGGGCTGAGTGGGGTGGTAAAGGAGGTTCCCTTTTTCATCCATCATCCAGGCATATCCACGTGAGCCGGATTTAATAGGACTGAGGAACGTCTTTGCGACATCCTGTATAGCGATTGACAGTACGAAGGCCCCTGAGGGAGTGTCAGAGCTGCAGACGGGGGCAATGATGAAGAACCTCTTTGTGTCCTGCTTGATGAGTGCGTTGCCAGGACATCCGTCTTTTATCTGTTCGATAAAATTCTTTCCTTCCCAGCCATCAGCGGCCAGGCCTCCTCTGCTGAAAAGGACCTGCCCCTGCCTGTCAAGCAAGTCGATCCGTTTCTGCGTGTCACCCATGTCCTTAAACACCAGGGTGGTCAGAAGTGTTATGTCCTTTTCTTTATGAACCTGAAACACGGAGGCAAAATAGGCTATATGGAGCATTTTATTCTTCAGACCGTCAAGGTAAGCCTGAATGTTCGACGCCTCCGCGTTGGCAAGGAGCTGCTGCTGTCTATTGAACTGTTCGGCCATTTCCATCTGCAGCGTCCGCTGAAATGAGACGCTCAGTGCTATAAGAGAAGCAACTATGACTGCGAGGACCCCTAAAATGACAATATATCCCTTCATCTCATCTCCTTACCTTTATTGGTCGATCCCAAGTGTCTTAAGCCTTTTCCAGAGAGTTACCCTGCTGATGCCTAAATGTTTGGCAGCCAGAGTCCTGTTTCCTTTATAAAGTGAGAGAGCCGAACGTATCTCTTCCTGGTCGATACCTCCTTCGCTCACATCTGTTTTCCTTTCGTGGGCCAGATATTCCGGCAGATCCGAGACCTCTATGGTATCGGTTCTGCACGTGGCCACGCTGTGTTCGAGGGCATTGATGAGCCGCCGGACATTGCCCGGCCAGGGAAAGTCCGTTAAGATTTCCATGGCCTGAGGACTGATATTGCGGATCTCCTTGTTGTTGGCGAATGAAATTTTTCTCAAGTAGTGCATGGCGATGAGGGGAATGTCTTCTCTTCTTTCTCTTAATGGTGGAACGTTGATTACAATGGAATTTATTCTGTAGAGCAGGTCCTCTCTGAATTTGCCTGTCTCAAGCAGATTGCCGAGGTCTTTGTTGGTTGCTGAAATGAGTCTTACGTTGACAGGTATAGGCTTATTTTCCCCCACACGCTCCACAACCTTATCTTCAAGTACGCCCAGGAGTTTTACCTGCATCGTCATCGGCATATCTCCGATCTCATCGAGGAACAGCCCTCCTTCGTTAGCTGCCTCGAACCTGCCTATTCTGTCGCTTATGGCGCCCGTGAAAGACCCTTTTTTATGGCCGAAGAGCTCGCTTTCCATGAGCTGTTCGTTCAGCGACGCGCAGTTTAGTTGAATGAACGGTCCGTCCTTGCGCCTGCTCAGCTTGTGTATGGCGCGCGCAACCAGGTTTTTGCCGGCGCCGCTTTCTCCGCAGATTAGAACAGGCGCGTCGCTCGAAGCAGCGTTTCGTATGTGTTCATACAATCTTTGCATGGGTATGCTTTTCCCCAGCAACCCCATGAACCAGTAGTCCTGCCTCAATTCCTCCTTCAATTCCTGCAGTTCCATTTCCTTGTTGTACAGTGAGGTTATGTCGGTCATCGACTCGACTGTGCCGAGGA
>JBAIXS010000337.1:0-8520 GCA_037916395.1 Candidatus Sulfobium mesophilum | reverse complement strand
GCGTAATATGCTGAAATTATATAGTGGCAGACTGCAAAGATATAATTAAAGTTTAATTAAAAAATCTTAATAAGGCGACATGAAATCGCCTCCACGGTTTTTCAAAAGCATATATGACTAAAGTCATGGTATGCCCTGCCCTTCAGATGCTATAAATAAACATGAGAATAACTGTCCTTAGAAGGGTCACCCAGGCTGCTTTTATCCTCCTCATATTCCTTATGCCTGTCCTTAATATCCTGCGTTTCGACTCCGCCACGAGAGAACTGATCATCTTCGGGCATGTTTGGGGTCTCGGATTGAAAGAAGGGTTTTATGCGGATAGGAGCACGGCCGCTTCTTTGGGGGTGGCGCTGCAGTTTCTAATCAGGGCGATCCTGCCCTGGATTTTCGTTCTGGCAATCTTCCCTCTGTTTGGTCTTCTGAGCGGCAGGTTCTTCTGCGGCTGGCTCTGCCCGGAAGGAGCCCTTTTTGAGCTGGCAGATTTTCTGACGTCAAAACTAATCGGAAGGCGCAGCCTTTTTGCAAAAAAACCGAATGACCCTGATGCAGCGCAGGGCGGCAAAGCTTTTTATACCGGCATCGCCCTTCTGTCAGCAGTGATAATCCCCGTCAGCGGAGGGATCGCCCTGACCGGATATTTTGTTGCGCCTCAAACAATCTGGCATCAGATAACACAATGGGAATTTACCTTTGGTGTGAAGGCCGGGATTATAGGGGTGTCCATATATATGGTCATCACGTCGATATTCGTCAGGCACCTGATGTGCAAATATGTTTGTGCAGCCGGACTGATGCAGATGCTTTTTGGCTGGGTGAGCCCTGTTTCCATGCGCCTGAAGATGGATGTCGGCAGAGCATCGGAATGCACGAATTGCCAGGGCTGCGACAAGGCGTGTTTCATGGGGGTAGTGCCCAGGAAACAAAAGAGAGATGTCTCCTGCATAAATTGCGGCGCCTGCATCGATGCCTGCAATAAAGAACTCGGCCATGGCAAGGGACTTTTTCATTATGGGTTCGGGGAAGGGGTGGCGGCCGGACGCGGCGACGAAACTCTGCGAAGAGACCCGTCAGAGGTCTTGAAATCAGCAGCAAACAAAAAAGATGTAAAAGCCGGGGCGTGAACCTTCAGCTCAAGGCCGCCTTTATATCGGCAAAGAACCGCTCGCGCGGGCTTCCCCCGGGAATTTTTAGTTGACAATAATACTATTTAAAATAAGCGTATTGTTGTATAATCTTTCAATAATGAGTCCAGGCAGAGGGAGTAAGGCTCTATATCTCATAACTTAAGGAGGAAAATGATGGCAGCAAAGGGAAAGACGACGTCCAAGAAGCCAGTCAAGAAGGCAGTCACGACCAAAAAGGTTGCCAAAAAGACAGTGGCCAAAAAACCGGCCAAAAAAGCAGCGGCCCCGAAGAAAGCAGCGAAGAAGAGGACCCCCAGTGCGGCATTTATGAAGGCGATGCAGCCCAGCGATGCCCTTGCCAAGGTAGTGGGCAGCAAGCCGCTTCCGAGGACAGAGATTACCAAGAAGTTATGGGAGTATATCAAGAAGAATAAGCTTCAGGACACTGTTAACAAGAGGAATATTAATGCCGACGCCAACCTCCTTGCGGTATTCGGCGGGAAAAAGCAGGTCTCGATGTTCGACATGACCAAGCTTGTCAACAAACACCTCAGTTAATATGCTTTCCTTTAAAAGGCGGGAAGAGGATAATCCTCTCCCGCTTTTTTTTTGGAAAAATATCAGCTCTTCCCTTTACTCAAAAAGCTGTCATTGACCCGAAAATGCTTCTATGTCGTCATTCCGGGCTTGACCCGGAATCCAGACGCTGTCCCGACGAATGTCGGGAACCAGATCAGGAACTCGCTCCCGGTTTTCACCGGAAATCCCGGATACCGGCTTTCGCCGTCTTGACGGCCCCGTGTTATTTTCATTCTCCTTCGTGAGCTTTAGTTCATGTCGATTCCCGCAAGCGAAGCACGCCGGGAATCCTTCTGAAAGCGAAGAAAGCTTCCGGACAAGCCGGAATGACGCGCGAGGGGCCTATGATTAATATTTTTTATTTTGTGGCAGGTTCAGGAATGATCCGGCTAGAGAATGCTTTGCCGGTCGCGCAATTTCAAGTGAGCTGCGATGGATCTTGCAACAATAGGATTTGCGGCCTCAGGCGGCAACCCTATCTCACCAAGAACGCTCCCGCATATTTTCATCGGATCGGGGGATGAGTCGTTGCCGACTGCCTCTAAAACCGCATCATGGATGCGCTGCAGGTAATCAAGCCCCTCATCCATACGTTTATATACCTCATCGCCTACTCTTGGTTCATCCCAGGACGGAAGGAGATGGCGGACACCTTGAATTTTTTTAAGCTTCCTTATCGATGAAACGGATGCCAGGACATCTTCGTATATTGGCAGTTCTCCCGGGACAGGTATCGCATCTCCTGAAAAAAGCGCCATATATCCCAGAAGAAGGATGGAGATTGAACCCTTTGAGTGGCCCGGAGTATGAAAGATCTGCAGTCTCAGGCCGCAGCCGAGATCAAAAACATCTCCGTCTTCAAGAAGCCTGTCAACCTTTACCGATCCCGCCACAAGGGAATCGAACCCCGGCACAGGCCGCTCCTTTGCCTGGGTCTGTACGTTTTCTACCCATCCCTTTTCAGCCGGGTGCATCTCGATAGAGCAGCCTGTCTCTGCCTTTATGGTCCTTGCGGCCCCTATATGATCAGGATGCGCATGGGTAAGTACTATCCGCGATATGTCCTCCACCCTGCGTTCGGTCTTCCTTATGTAATCGAAGATCCTTTCTTCCTCCGAAGCAACCCCGGCATCGATAAGATGGACGCCGCTTGTGCCGTATATAAGATAGACATAGACAAAGCGTTCCATGTAAAACCCATCCGGGGTGGTGATGGAAAAAGGAACCTTTACGGCGTGGACATGCTTATTTATCTGCATTGATAATTATCCGTATTACGTTTCAGTGGATTTATTGTGTTATATCGATATTATACGATATCGAACGTCGACGGGGTGAAAAAGACATAGTTTTGATAGCATCAGATTATGAGGCAATCCTGATGACCCTTGGTTTTACTAGCCTTGAGAAGTCCGCGTAGGATAATTTTATGAGCTCAATATGGGAGCAGGCATTGAAGGCTATGTTTTCATCTTGTGCGAGGCCCTCGTCAACATACACATCCATGCCGTAGAGATTGCCAAAAGGCGGCATGGCCCCGACTTCGCAGTCGGGAAATATACTTTCGAATTCCTGCTCGGCGGCAAGTTCCGCGTTTCCTACAGCCGCTTTCAAAAGGGTGAAATCAATTTTTCTGGAGGCCGGCAATACCGCCATCGCCATTTTTCCGCCAATTTTAACGATCACTGTCTTAGCCAGTTCCTTGCCCGGGACACGGGCCGATTGAGCCGTTTCCTGAGATGTGTATGTTTCATAGTGGGCAACGGATTCATACTGGACCTTTTGACTCTCAAGGTAGTCTTTCAATGTTTTTAAAGGCATGGTAACCCCCTTCACATAAGCATTGCAGTTTAGCCAGGTCTGAACCGGAAGTCATGAGGCAACACCGTAAGGCCCTGTCAACTGAAATATTCCCTTATCTTCGATTCGATTACACTGTAAGGCACAAAAAAGGGCTTGTCCACTATGGTGACTTCTATATCGTTGTCTAAGGTGCAGCAATATTCCCCCTTGATAAACCCAAGCGGGGTCCTGCCGGAAAAGATTCCTTTCTCCTCATTTCCTGAAAAGCTGCCCCCATTGGACGTAATTGCCGACTCAACCCTCATTATGAGGGAGGGGATCCCGTCAGAAGCCATTATCGTGAAGGTATGCGCCATTGACTTCTCAACTCTTAATCATTCACGCCCTGCTCGGACGGGACAAATAAGATCTTTCCGCCCCGCTCGTAAAGGTTGACCTCTATATAACGGCGCGCGAAACTGTGTCTTTCCGGCAGCAAAAGATAGCCTATAGTCTTTCCCCTGAACTCAACCCGATAAAAGGATATCCGCTTAAATCCGGGGCCTTTTTCCAGGCTGGCAAGGGCCTCGTCCGGCGTTGCGGTGGCGGCCGTGATCTGCACCGAATAGGGCACTATTTCAACGTCCGAATCGGGGCTCTTAAGAAAGGCAGCCCTCAGTTGCGGAGTGGAAGGTGCGACGTATTTATACATTGTATAAGTAGCCTTGGGAATGGAGTCAATCGACCCGACGCCTGCTATATTTACAGATCGGGCGCAGGCAACGACTGCAAGCAAAATGATCAGCTTTATGCAGAGCCTCTTTTTCATCTTAGCTTATCCTCCATCGGTCGCTTTTCTAACAATATACCTCGGAAAACGTAAAGGGTCAAAATGTACTGCCTGTCTTCATTATGGCGATGAATCAAAACAATTTATTAAGACGCTGGGCCTTTAACAGAGGGATTATGATGGACGATGCAGTTCCAGGACTTCAGCGCCCCTGCCTATAAGGACGGTATCGGCCATGCCAAGAAAAAGTCCGTGATCGACAACCCCCGGCATTAGCTTTAGCTCCATGGCCAGCTGTGCCGGATTTGGAATGCGTCCGAAAAGACAGTCAAGTAAATGATGACCTTCATCGGTTATGAATGGCTTGCCGTCAGGGCCCCTTCGGAGGTTGACGGATGCTCCGAAAGATGCGATCCCCCTGGAAAGAACGGTTTCCGCAAATGGCACTACTTCCACCGGGAGAGGGAACTTTCCAAGCGCCGGGACCTGTTTGGAAGAATCTGCAATGATAACAACCTTGCGGGAGGCGGCTGCTACGATCTTTTCCCTCAGGAGGGCGCCTCCTCCGCCTTTTACGAGGTCGAGTTCAGGGCTAATTTCGTCAGCTCCGTCAATTGTGATATCGATGCTTGCATGTTCATCGAGACTTGTCAGGGGGATCTCCTCGCGGACAGCCAGATTATGAGATATAGCAGATGTAGGTATGCCCTTGATTTTCAAGCCCGCGCGAACCATTTCGCCCAGAAGACGGATAGCATGGGAGGCCGTCGAACCGGTCCCGAGTCCAACCACGTAACCCTCGCGCACGAAGGAAAGGCTGCGGCGCGCCGCTGCCTCCTTCTCCCGATCAAGCTTCTCGGCGCTCTTATTCATAGCTGAAGTTCACCACTTATCTTCAATCTAATCGCATGTGCCCTATTCGACGTTACCGAGGGCTTCCGGTATGAGGTTTGAAAGCGCGGGGAATATATGCATGCACCCCGTAATGGATTTTGTGTCGCCCCCAAGTATCAGTGTGTTTACAACTTCCTGTATGAGCATCGCGGCATGAGGACCTATTATATGAAAACCGAGGATCTTCCCTGTATCCTTTTCGACAATGGCCTTGGCGAAGCCCCTGCTTTCTCCCATCGCCTCTCCCATGACGGTGTCGGAATAACTTGCCTTGCCGACAAGGACCTCGTGGTTCTTTCGTGCCTGCTTCTCAGTTAGACCTACCGAGGCGATCTGGGGGCAAGTAAAGACAGCGTGAGGGACAGCGCCAAAGTCCATTTTGATCTTTTTACGATTCGTTGCATTGTGCCATGCCACTTCGGCTTCTTTGTCTCCGGCGTGCGTAAACATCGCCCTTCCTATAGCGTCACCGACAGACCATATATGTTTTTGGCTTGTCCTTAGATATTCGTCAACTTTTATAAAATTGGCTTTGTCCGTTTCAATTCCCGCATTTTCGACATGAAGAAGATCGGCATTCGACTTCCTGCCGGCCGATACCATCAGCGTATCGGCAAAAACCTCTTTAGCCTCCCCAGTGGCAATGTTCCTGACATATATTCTATATCCTCCATCAGCTTCTTTAACTTCAGCAGTTTCGGACCCCATGTGCAAATGCACGCGTTTTCCGAGTTCACTTTTCAGAAGGTCCGATATTTCCGGCTCCTCAAAACGCAGGAGGGTATCATTTCTATCTATAATTGTAACCGCCGAACCTAAGGCGGAGAAGAAATGAGCATATTCGAGTCCGACGTATCCGCCGCCGATGAAGACCATGCGGTCCGGCCTTTTATCTATATGAAGCACACTTTCATTCGTCAGGTAGGAGACATTCTCAAGCCCTTTCACCGGGGGGACCGCAGGGCGCGCCCCGGAGGCGATAAAAATCTTTTTTCCCCTTATTCTCTCAGCCCCGATGCCTATCGTGTGCCTGTCGAGGAAATGGCCTTCACCTGTAAAAAAGGAGATGTTGTCAGTGTCTTCTATCGCTTGTTTTATCGAACTCCTTCCATTTTCGACTGCGCTTCTCATACGCCCCATGACCGTCCCGAAGTCGATATCCGCAATCTCGGCGCGTATGCCAAGCATCCCGGCCTCTTTGATCTCCATTATCCTGTCGGCCGCATGGATAAGCGTTTTCGACGGCACGCATCCATTGTTTACGCACGTGCCTCCTACGTTGCCCTTGTCCAAAAGTGCAACTTGCAGCCCATCAGAGGCGGCATTAAAGGCGATGCTCAACCCCACATCTCCGGCTCCCACGACCACGACATCAAATATTCTCATTATTCCCTCCCTGCATCACTTCACCGCATATTTTCTTCTTCAGCGACACCTGTATCGATTGCGGTAGGTTTAGAATCCAGGAAAAATATCAGCGTCTGACAATTTCCCCTTTCGGCTCCCATGGCTTGACCTTTGCGGAAGATTGCGGCCGGTAGCTTTCAACAAGGTCTCCGATTTTAGCCTTGCTGAAATTTCTTATCTTTACACCAACCTTCTGCCCCGGCACCGCCTTTTGTACAGTCTGCTCGCCGATATGAAGCGACTCAATAGTTCCTGAGTAGATTGGCCCCATCGCCGAGATGACGCGAAAATGCTGTCCGACGGCAAAATGTCCGGTTTCTACCTCGCACCCGATGATAATACCTTTCCTGGTGCTCTTAAAGAGGGCGATGATCTTGCCTGAACCGGTGATCTCTTCTTCCGCAGCGCGCGAAACCATGCCCCTGGCAATTGCACTAACGTCGTCAGCGAGCGTATAGATGATATTATGGAGACGGACCTCGACGTGCCGCTCCCTGAGTATTTTTTCGAGTCCGGCAACAACGCCGACCTGAAATCCTACGATGAGTCTGCCTGCCGTCTCGGCCATTAAGACATCAGACTGGGTGACAGCTCCAACCCCGGTATGAATAAGGTGTATGTCCACGCCGGGGATTGTGACTTTTGAGAGTGCCGCTGTGACCCCTTCCATGCTGCCGATGGAGTCGCACTTAAGTACTACATCGAGACGCGGAGGCGGCTTCACGGCCCCGCGGGGCCTTACAGCGCTGCCTTTGTGAAATTTATGCTCATCTTTACCCATCATATGATACCGTTTCCACATATAGGTGATTCTATTTTGTATGCTATCATGCTATTGGTCCTCACACAAGAAGACTCTTGCAGGCTTTAGAATGCGTGCCACGGAGTGTTGCCATACGTTTGACTCAAACCGGGGAATTGTTTAAAATATGCTAAAGTCTGCAACAATATTACACGAGGAGATTATTATGACTGGAAAAAAATTTGTCTTTGTTCTTTCACATGCCACTGAAAGGCCTGCCGAAGTGATCGTGATGATGAAGACAGCGACAAACATGAAGGCATTCGATGATGAGATTGAACTGGACTTCTTTCTTATGGGAGAGGGAGTGCAGCTTGCGAAGAAGGGCATTGCCGAAACCATATCGATGGAACTCGAGGGGCAGAAGGTTTTAGTCGGTGACATGCTTAAGACGCTCACAGAGGACTTCAACGTGAAGCTTTTTGTCTGTCATGCCTTCATGCCGTTATACGGAATGACCAAGGACGACCTTATTGAAAGCGCCGAGCTCAAATCAAGTTCTTACCTTGGGGAACTTATGTTGGACGGCCGGGTTCCTTTCCAGGTTTCAGTATAGCAATAGGGTTAGTCCAGGGGAAAACAGAATTTACCGCTTGGAAGTATGCCTGCAAAGGAGGCAGAATCTCAGTCCCAGACTGCTGCAAGGGCACGCGCCCTCATACAGACAGGTTCGAGTGTGAAGGGGCATAAATTCTCTGCATCTCTTTTTTTGGCAGGCGCTGAAGCGAGATAACACTTTTCGAGAGTAAAGGAACAGACCTCCGGCATATCGGCCTTTATCCGGATACCGCTATGGAAATCTATTATCCTCCTTGGCAGAGGCTTAAGTATGGCATTTTTCATGGCGCTTTTCTCCTTTTGTGTGCTTCCCGAGGGCATTACAGTCACCAATATAAACAAGATGCGTGCCTGAATGCTCACAAAAACCATGACTTTCTTTTTTGTGAGGACTTTCAAACGGTTACAAAGACAGAAAGCGTATTCTTAATTCTATTAAAATGTGTCAAATAGTGTGGCATGCCGCAAAAATGTGGCAGCCACACCAAGGGACACGCCTTAAAGGCCTTAAATCCTATTTGATTACCTGGCTACGGCCTCTTTCTTAAATAAATGCAGATAATCGCCATAGCCTTCCTTTG
>JBAIXS010000336.1:0-3196 GCA_037916395.1 Candidatus Sulfobium mesophilum | reverse complement strand
GCCTCGCAAATCCCTTCTGCCATATGTAAGTTTTCACAGCCTCCTCCTTTTAATAGAACTCCCGTATACGCTTTTACTTGCCTGTCGTCTTGGCCTTGACCCATTCTATCTGCTCCCGACATGCGGCAGAGATTTCGGTGGCGTGTTCTCCAAGACACCTGGCAATGCGGCCTTCGCCTTCCTGAACACCCTTGCAGAACTTTTCGATATCGTTTGCACAGAGCTGTTTCGCATTTTCCACTCTCTTCACGATCGCCTGAATTTTGTCCTTGCAAACGGGAGTCAATTCGTTCTCATGATTTTTCAGACATAAGATGATCCTGCCGCCGCCAGGCCTTATATCCTTGCAAAATTTAGTAATCTCTTCTGAGCAAGGTCGAGGCTCATCGGCGCAAACAGGCTGAGTGTTCCAGATGCAAAACAAAAGAAGCATGGGAATTAAAGCGATAAGTGAAGCGGTTTTTTTCGGCATTATGTTATCCATCCGATTATTTGTCATCATGAACCTCCGAAAGATTTTTGTGCCTGATCGAAATATATCAAACATTAATGTTTGCGTCAATAAGGCCGTGCTCACAATTTCCTTCTGAGAAGCACATGATTATCTGCCGAGTCCTAAGAATGATACGAAATGTTCGTCTTCAGCCCTGTAAATCCCATGCTTGTTAGGTAAAGAGTTGATATGGTAGTATCGTTCGATTATACTTTCGCTGTTGCGGATGAATTTGACTTTTTCGCTGCGCGCCTTTTCTCAGTTCAGCCGGATATGCACTGGAAATGGATGAATAACCACGAACGAAGCGAACATCTTACGATCCTCGGGATATGGGTCCTGATATTTTTCTGGATCGGCGTGAAAACAGGGGATTTACGAGGAGACCCTCTTACCTATGCTGTGATAGCAAAAAAGATGGCGCTCGAAAACCTGTGGCTCAAACCGATGCTGATGGACCAACCTTATCTGAACAAGCCTCCTCTGTTTCTTTGGATCATAGCTTTCTTCTTCAAGATCTTCGGGGCGGGTTACTATACGGCAAAACTGCCCGCTCTCATCTTCTCTACGCTTGATGTGTGGATGCTTTATACCCTCGGTCTCAGATGGTTCAAACGTACTGACGCGGCATTCTTTATAGCCTTTTCGTTTATGAGCACGAGGTGGGTCATCAGGGATTTCGCCTCTACGCGTCCTGAAAGCCTCCTCGTTTTCGGACTTCTTCTCGGGCTTTTTGGCGTAACCCTCATGGTGGAGAAACGGAGAACGGGACCTTATCTTTTCGGTCTTGCTATTGCTATAATGGCCATGACGAAATTCACTATGGCCTTTTTTCTCCTTGCCCCAACATTTATCTTTGCGGTAAGCCGGAGGAGACTAGGGGTGTGGCTTAGATGGCCTCATTTTTTCGCGGGGGTACTTCTCGGCGTTGCGATTCCGGCTGCCTGGACAATCTATTTCGAAGGACTATATCCCGGATATTTTTATAACATGCTGTTTACTCAGACGCTCGAAAGAGCTGCGGGCGGTCTGGACGTGCAGAAAAACCCGCTGCTCTACCTAAAAGAGATTCTTTTCTATTTTCATCCCTGGCTGATATTCTTTTTTGTCGGCATTGGCGTCATGTGGCAGAGGAGGAAGGAGTGGCCCGTTTGGTTCATCCTTATTGCGGTTTTATCGATCGCGCTGCCCCTGCAGGCTTCCGCGGGGAAGATGTCGCGATATCTCATTCCGCTCACACCCTTCCTTTCGATGATAGCCGCCCAGGGGATTGTGCGTTATGTGCGGCTTAGCGCCTACCTCAAGCGCATCGTCTATTTTCTCGGGCCGGCGCTTCTCGTTTTTTTCTGGGTGGTCCCTGTGAAGATCAATCCTAACGTTTACCATACCGTGCATCTGGCCGCTGAACTGCAGCTAAAGGAACCGGCTTATGTGGACACAATCCGTTTTCTCGAGGCAGACAGTCCGGCGCGCGACGCAATACCGCTTGTTGAGTGGCGGCATCGCGGGGAGTCCCCGGACTACACCTATACCAATTATTTTTATCTTCCCGCTTCGCGGCGCATCTGGGGCGATGCAGAGTTGGCCGATTATGTGAGAAGCGGTTCGGAGAAGATCTTTCTTCTGGCCCCTACGCCTTTGCTCGGCATGCTCCCGGTTCATGACCGCATTGATTGGACAAAGATCTACTCAGATGATACCGCTACGTTGCTGTTAGCCGATGGAAGGCATATTGAGGCGCAGGGCGCAAGGCGAGACACTCATTAGAATCCGTTTAAGGACACTAAGA
Organism: Candidatus Sulfobium mesophilum; assembly: GCA_037916395.1. Lineage (GTDB taxonomy): Bacteria > Nitrospirota > Thermodesulfovibrionia > Thermodesulfovibrionales > UBA6898 > Sulfobium > Sulfobium mesophilum_A. Next base: position 914 of record JBAIXS010000336.1, on the reverse strand, counting down.
TTGCAGAGTATTACTCTGATGCCATTTCCTTTAGCTCTCTGCGAAGCTCGTCGATTTTAGCCCGGTATGCCTCTGCGTCGCCATAATCGACAAATCGATGTGCTCTTGAGTGGCGCCAGGCCTTTCCCGACGCATGCTTGATAGGGCACCAGTATTGCTCTGTGCGGGCTGCAATTTCCATCGCATACGATGAAAGACCGTTAAAATAACTGCAATAATCACAGTTCAGTCTTTCCAGGAAATTCAGGTACTTAAGATAATGACGATCAAGTATAATATGCTCAGACCTCTTCACCTTCGGAATTCCGTAGACCGGGAAACAAATCGCCTGATATATCCACAGACACAGATCCATCAGCAGCGCCGGGATGACCATTACATAAATTACGGGAGCCGAAAGTATGGTCAGAATGGGGGCCTTTACGATGTAGAATAACAGGGAGCTGGCAATTTTTTTATGAATTTCCAGAATCTCCCGCTCAAATATTACCCTGCCTTCGCTGACCTTATACTTCAGCTCTTCTTCCCTGAGCTTCATCTCGGCCTGCACTCGTTTCTCAAGCTCTCTTATTTCGTCAAGGATCTCGTTCAGACGACTGCTCATAACTCCTCCTTTTCTGCATCTAAACCTGAACTTTATCACAGTTCGGAAAAATATGACAGCCTCCGGAATATACAAACGGTTGGCAGTACTGCTGAGTCTAAAGTCCATCATTGACAAAAGAGTTGTTGGTGATAAGTTTTAAACATGTGCAAATGTGATACATCTCCATCATGAAAGTCTGCATAACTGACGAATAACTCATTTAGTTGTGCTTAGGAGGTAAGGGCTTATGGTGAAAACAAAAAGAATATACGATCCGCCGGCCTCTGAAGACGGCAAGCGGGTACTTATTGACCGTTTATGGCCCCGG
>JBAIXS010000335.1:0-2972 GCA_037916395.1 Candidatus Sulfobium mesophilum | reverse complement strand
CGTCCGAGACTTCGATGGGGTTGCCCACGCCGGCGGCATATCTGCCGTTGGCGATCTCAAGGTTCTCTGTTGCCTGCTGGACCGTCAGTTGAGTGTTGCTGATGCTGTCCTCTGCTACGTTGAGGTTCAGATATGCCTGCTGCACGTCAAGCAGAATGCTCTGCTTAAGCGTTTCCTCATTTGCCCTTGCAGCAGCCAGATTAGCTTTTGCCTCCTCGATCTGGCTCTTGGTTAGAAAACCGCTGAAGATGGGGAAAGTAAGGGCTACACCGGCGCTCCATCCATCAGCTTGGGGAAAAAACACGGTGTCTGAGCGGGTATATTGAGCGCTGCCTGTCAATGCCGGATAATATCCCGTTTTTGCGAGATCCACGGATCTCTCGATGGACATCCTTTTTGCTACGGTCGACTGCAGGTCGGGCCTGTTCTTGTAAGCGGTGTCGATCGCCTGAGGGAAGGTGATTTCGTACTTCTGAAACGCAAGAATGTCCTCTACGTTATAGTCCGGGGCATCCGGTACGCCAATGGCATTATTGAGCGTCACCTTCGCGACCTTTAAGTTATTCTCGACTTTTATGAGCGCCAGTTTTGCATTGCTCAGGTCGACCTCTGCTTTGGTAACATCGTATTTCGGATGAGTCCCGACCTCGTAGAACCCCTTTGCCTGATCGAGGTGGAGCTGGAACTGTTTCACTGTATCAATGGCGACGGCCCTGTTTCTCTGCTGCTGAAGCACGCCGTAATACGCCTGTTTGACGCCGAAGACTACCTGCTCGACAGTTGTTTCGAAGTCAGCCCTGGACGAACCGAGGAGGAATTTCTGGATGTCCACCTGTGCACTTGTCTTGCCAAAATCCCAGATGTTCTGAGAAAGCGTAACGCCGGCTTGGAATTGATCGAAGGAACTTGTCAGGTTGCTCGCGGAAGTGCCGTTAATCCCGGTGGATACCAACCGCTGAGCTCCGGTAATAGGCTTAATACGGCTGTATGCTGCGTTGGCTGCGATCTGGGGATAATAGTTGGACTTGGCCTCTGATACCCGGCTTTCGCTTGCGTTTACATTCCCCTGCGCGGCGACTATGGTGGGATGCTTCACAATCGCGATATCGACGCACCGCTGAAGAGTAAGCATTTCGTCTTTCTTAATGATATCCTCCGCACCCGCGCTAAAGGGAGCAAATATCAAAAGCAGTATTACAAATGAAATAAAATTTTTCATATGAAGACCTCCGACATTTATATAATCAATGCAGACAGCTTACCTCGAAAAACAGATTGATGATACCGCGCAAGGCCTACGCCTGAAGCGCCCCTTCGCCGGCCTTGATTTTCCTTCCCCTGAACCGGCTCCTCACTCTTTTCTGGAAAGTATCCATATAGTAATAAACGACAGGTGTTATATATAGAGTAAGCAGCTGAGAAAAAATCAGCCCTCCGACAACGGCCAAACCCAGCGGCCTGCGCGCAGATGCGCCTGCGCCGATACCAAGTGCGATAGGGAGAGTACCCATGAGGGCCGCCATAGTCGTCATCATAATAGGCCTGAAACGTACGAGCGCGCCTTCATATATCGCATCCAATGGTTTCTTTCCTTCTTTTCTTTCCGCTTCGAGTGCGAAGTCTATCATCATGATGGCATTCTTCTTTACTATGCCGATAAGCATGATGACTCCGACGAAGGCGTAGATATTGAGCTCATAGCCGAAAAACATAAGCGTGATGAGAGCGCCAAATCCTGCCGAGGGAAGACCCGACAAAATAGTGAGGGGATGAATGTAGCTCTCATAAAGGATGCCCAGAACGATATAGATGACAAGAATAGCCATAACGAGAAGGACCCAGAGCCCTTTCATCGAATCCTTAAACGCCTGTGCAGATCCCTGGAAACTTGTTGTGACTGATGTGGGAAGCGTCTCACGGGCGGTTTTCTGCACGACATTGACGGCGTCGCTCAGGGCTACCCCTGGCTTGAGGTTGAATGAAATCGTCACCGCCGGAAGTTGCCCCAGATGGTTGACTGTAAGAGGCCCGAGGCTTCTGGTGAGCTTTGCCACGGTATTGAGAGGCACAAGGCTGCCTTTATTTGAGCGGACATAAAGCATCGAAAGGGCCCCGGGGTCCATCTGGTAGTTAGGGTCCAGCTCCAGTATTACCTGATATTGATTATTCGGGGCGTAAATGGTTGATACTTGCCGTGAGCCGTAGGCATAGTAAAGCGCGTCTTCGATCTGCTGCGCTGAAAGCTCCAGGGCAGCGGCTTTGTCACGGTCGATCTCGACATTTACCTGAGGCGATTTGATCTGAAGGTCGCTGGTGACATCCTGAAGCTGTGAAATAGTCTTCATCTTTGCCTCAAGGCTGACCGCGCTCCTGTAAAGTTCATCAGTGTCAGGGCTCTGCAGCGTGAACTGGTACTGGCTCTTCGTAAGCGTTCCGCCGATCCTGATAGACGGGAGGTTCTGCATGAACATCATGATGCCGGGGACCTTCGACACCTTCGGCCTTAATTCCTGAATGATCTGGTCTGCAGTCAGGTTTCGCTTGTCCCGGGGCTTAAGACGCATGAACATACGGCCAGAGTTACTTGCCAGGCTCAGCGTGCTACCTCCGATAGCTGACATGAACTGGTCGATATTTGCGTCTTTTGAAACGATCTCCGCCAGTTGCTTCTGGTGGCTCACCATGTCGTCAAACGATATGCCCTGTGCGGCCTCGGTAAAAGCAAATATCTGACCGGTATCTTCCGTCGGAAGGAAGCCCATGGGCACCTTCGTAAAGAGCCAGATGGTTACCAGAGTAAGGACTGCTGTGACCATCATAGTAGCGAAGCGGTGGCGTATAACGAAGGACAGAGAACTTTTGTAATAGTCCCGCATGCCGTCAAATACCCGTTCCATCGCAAGGTAGAAGCGGCCGTGTCTTTCTTCTCCGGGAGGCCTTAGAAAGCGGCTGCAGAGCATAGGAGTCAGTGT
>JBAIXS010000334.1:0-10277 GCA_037916395.1 Candidatus Sulfobium mesophilum | reverse complement strand
CAGTAAAGCACTATCTCCTTGTCCTTCGGCAATGTGTCGGCCCATGAATCGACGGCGTCAGGGTCCATTCGTACGGCTCCTGTAATTTTCTCGTTGCTCCCTTCCCAGTCGCTCTTGGCCCTCACATCTAGAAGAACCAGATTTGGCGATCCAAGTTTAGCCTTGAGTTCCTCCTTTGTAATGCGAGGCACATCCTTCGCGCTTTGCATGTGTGTGCAGCCTATTAAAACCGCAAGAACTCCAATCATTGCGAGCAACGATATTTTTTTCATATGGACTCCTTTCAAGCGGGGATCGCCCTTGAATACTTAATTCTAGCCTGATCGATTCATCTATTCAAGGAGTGTTTTAAGAAAATGTTTTTCAACTGCATACTATGTGATAAACTGTCCGTAGCAACATCAGACGCGATACGGCTAATATATGATGTGAGGGCTGATTTGGAAGGAGGGAGGTAGCTCAATGAAGACTGCACGATTGCTTCTCATCTTGTCATTGCTATTGGGGCTTGCTGCTGCACTTTCTGCGGAAGAGGCCCAGAAAACCGGCGAGGCGCTTTTCAAGCAAAACTGCTCGCCCTGCCATCCGGATGGTGGCAATATACTCAACAAGGAAAAAACGCTGTCTAAGAAGGACCGCGAGATGAACAACATCAGGACTGCTGACGACATAGTCAAGAAGATGAGGAACCCGGGAGCCTTCGATTTCCACCCAAATCAGTGGTCCGGGATGAAGATATTTGACGATAAGAAACTGTCTGATGAGGACGCGAGAAATATCGCAGAGTACGTCCTTAAAACGTTTAACTGAAAGTCATTACTAAGAAACATCTCTGAACTGAGTTATTCCGGCAAAGATCTGCATTATAGACTAACGGCGGCCATATTTTATGAACGTGCCGTCTCGATACTCTTCAAATGCGGTCTGCAGTTCCTCGTACGTATTCATTACGATGGGACCGTACCATGCCACTGGCTCGCCGATGGGTTTGCCTGAAATGAGCAGAAAGCGGACCGGATTATCCTGGGCAGAGACTGTTACCTGGTCACCGTCGCCGAAGAGGACCGCCATGCCGTTGTGAATATATGGATCGCGCTCCATGTCGAAGTAGTTAACCCCCTCGACATCATAGGCAAAGGGATTTTTTTCGTTGCAGAAGACGCCTTTGCCAGAGATTACGTAGGCGAGGACAGTGTGACCGCGCGTGGTTTTGTGGACAAAATCGGAAAGGGCGGGAACCGTAATGTCGAGATATTCGGGCTCGATGACGATGTCCGTGACTGGGCCCTGCTTGCCCTCCGCGGTACCGCAAATAACCTTGACGAGGGCGCCACTTTTTGTTATTACCTCAGGCACCTGCGCGTTTTTGATGTCGCGGTAGCGGGGATCCATCATCTTGTGTGACTTCGGAAGATTAGCCCAAAGTTGAAAACCTTCCATCACGCCGTCATCGTCTCCACGGGGCATTTCCTGGTGTATGATGCCGCTGCCGGCGGTCATCCACTGCATGTCTCCGGAAGATATAATGCCTTTGTTCCCCATACTGTCGCCGTGTTCGACATCGCCCCTCAGGATATAGGTGATCGTCTCGATTCCGCGGTGGGGGTGCCAGGGAAAGCCTTTTATATATCGATGAGGATCGGTATTGCGGAAATCATCCAACAGCAGGAATGGGTCGAAGAGCGGCACTTCGCTGTTTCCGAAAACCCGCCTGAGATGAACCCCTGCTCCCTCGATCGTCGGTTTGCTTTTGAATACTTTCTGGATCTTTCTATTCTCTGCCATCGCCGTCTCTCCATTATGCAAAAAGAGTCTTTATAAACCAGTATAGCATCGATACCTCCTTAAGACACTCAAGAATTCAGAAATTACCTGCTGGTCCACCAGGGGCGGCTTAGAAAATAGAAGAGGGAGTCAACTTGATTAGGATGAGTTCAATGCAAATTACCCTTATCTCTGGTTTCCATCTGAAAGAACTTGCAAAGCCCACGGAACAACTATAAGATAGTGCTAATATGGCAGTCATAACCGGTGGAAACCATTTTGTCTTGCTTCCGGGAGACTAACGCATATGCAATGGATGTATGCCAGAGATAGCGTTGTCTTTGTTTTTGTGGTCGCGGCTCTGATGCCGATGCTTTCTGCTTGTGTCGTTTATGAGCCTTATCCTTATTACTACCCGCAGTCTCAATACGACAGCGTGTGGGACAACGCTATTAGAGCAGCCGAAGAAGTGGGAATTGCTATCTCCGTGATCGAGAGAGACAGAGGCATGATTGTCGGCAAAAAAGGACCTGTTGATGTTACGATTGCCGTGCAGACACAGGCTGATGGAAGAATCAGAGTGCATATGAGCGCCAGAGGACCGGAAGGCGCAGAGCCAAATCTGACTCAAAATTTTTACCAGACCTATCAGCGATACATGGGAAGATGAACTCTCAATGTCCCAAAATGACAGGTCAACAGAAAGCCCATAAGTAACCCGGCCTTTCAGCCCTCCCGTCAGCTCTTATGTTATTATAAACAAAGGTTTTCTATCTCGTTTTTAACATATAATTGAGATATGAAATTTATTGCCGATGCGATGCTCGGCCGTCTTGCAAAATGGCTGCGGATTTTGGGCTTCGATGTATTATATTATCCGGATATAGACGACAGGGAGGTTGTTAGAATAGCGAGGCAACAGGAGCGAACGATACTGACGAGGGACACTCAGCTTTCAAGGGCGAAAGGGTTGCCTGGCGTCATCTTTGTCGAAAAAGATGATGTATTCGATCAACTCAGCCAGATTGGAACACTTCTGGATTTACGGCATGCCGACTTATGCGGCAGGTGCGCGGTATGCAACGGTCTCCTTTTCGATGTCTCCCAAAAAGAAGAGATAAGAGATTTCGTCCCGGATTTCATCTACCTTAGTTCAGCGGCCTTCAAGCGGTGCAGCGACTGTGGCAAAGTCTATTGGGATGGAAGTCACAACAAGCGGATGAGAGAAAAGGTCGAAGAGGTTTTATCGGCCTCTTCGCGGAAGTTTCCCGGAGGCGAAGAGGGCAAGCATTGAAGACCAACATATTCCTTTTCATACTGGTTGTCTTTATCATCTCCCTTATCATTACACTCAATATGTTTTTCCAGGAAAGCTACCAGAGCGAGATGGCGGAGCAGTTTAACCGCCAGCAGCTCATTATAGCGAAGTCCGTGGCGAAGAGCATCGAAGGCGAACTCCATCATGTCGAGGGGGAGACGCTGTCGCTGACACGTCTGTTGGGAGAGGGCGGGCTGAACGGCAAGACTATGGAAGAAGCGGTCTATACCGCCTATGTGGACCTTAGCGAGGACGTCAACGTCTCCATCAAGATACTTGACAGCAGGGGACGGGCGATTTTCAGTTCTCATGGTGAACCGGTTAATGCCTTCGACATCGAGCATCTCAAAGGCTCTGCGTCTTTGCCGCCCGGCAAGGTGACGTATCTTGACAGGCTCGCCCAGGACAGGAAATTAGTTCTTCTGGCGCCCATTGTAAAAGGTTCAGCCAGGAAAGGTCTCCTCCTCATGGAGCTGTCAATAGACACAATAAGCAGAAAATTTCTGGCGCCGATAAGGGCCGGCATCAGAGGGCATGCATGGATGATGTCCGGAAACGGGACGCTTCTTTATCACCCCACCCAGCCCAGGATGGTAGGCAAGAACCTGTATAAGGCGGACAGAACCTGCTTTGATTGTCATAAGTCCTTCGATGTTGAGAGGAAGATTTTAGAAAGCGGCGACATCGGCTTCAGTTCCTATATCGCGCCTTACGGTGAGGACAAACTGATCGCTTTTTCTCGTGCGAAGGTCGCCGATTTGTCGTGGATAGTCTGCATATCCATACCGTATTCAGAGGTGACCTTCAGCATAAGGAAGAGCATGAAACTCCATTCTCTTTTGGTGATTTCCATATTTTTAGCCACTGTCGTCGGAGCCTTCGCCATAGTAATGATAAACAGGCAGAGGGTAAAGGCTGAAGAGAGGACGAAATACCTTGAGACTCAAAAACTGCTGGAGCAGGAAATTGTTCAGGCAAAGGACTATCTTGAGAATCTCCTCGAAAGCACTGAGTCCATGATCATGGTCCTCGACAGGGATATGATCATCCGAACCGTTAACTCTGCTCATGTCCGTCTCTGCAGCCGGAAAAAGGAGGAGATTTTGGGAGAGAGTTTCTTCTCGGTTTTTCCTATAAGCGATGCCGACCGGCAGACAGGCGCTCTTAAAAGCGTTCTGGAAGAATGTCTTGCAGGAAAAAACCACAGGTTGAGCAATTATCTCTATCCTCTTGGAGACGAAAAACTCTATCTTAATATCAGTATCTGCCCTCTTGTAATTCACGGTGAAGTGACGGGCATTATTCTTTCAAGCAGTGATGTGACGGAGGAAGTGAACCTCAAGACCAAAATTCAGGAATATGCCCTGAGACTGGAGGAGATGGTTGTCGTAAGGACAGACGAATTGAAGGAAGAAAAAGAAAAACTTGACGCGATAGTCAGCGCGATAGAAGGCGGCCTTTGTGTAATGGACAATGTCGACAGGAGAGTAATTTGGGCGAACAAGACACTCCTTGAATGGTTGGGCGAAGACTCATTCCAAAAGATAACGATGGAGAAGATATACGGGGAAAATAATATTCAGCGTGCCATTGTCGATGACAGAATGCTTCGCGAAGTGATATATCATGACTATGGAAATAAGAAAGGTTATTTCCAGATTACGTCGACTCCGCTGATCGCACCGCAGGGCCATCGGCAATCGCTTATCCTGATCCAGGACGTCACGGACATTAAAAAGATGGAAGACCGCCTGATGCAGTCTGAGAAACTCTCGGCTCTTGCAAGGATTTCAGCTGGAGTTGCTCATGAGATCGGCAACCCTTTGACTTCCATATCTTCCTATGTCCAGATATTAAGAGAAATGGACCATGACGAGTTCACCATGGAGAGTCTTGACACCGTTGCAAAACATATCACCCGGATAGCGGATATCGTAAGACAGATGTCCAGTTTTTCGAAGACCCGGGAATCGGACCTTAGACATCATGACGCCTCCGAGCTGGTCGACGTGACGCTCGACCTTGTGAAATATGACAAAAGGATGAAGGGCATAAAGCTAAACGTTGAAATTCCGCAGGGACTCCCGCCCGTGAGGGTTAATGAGACCCAGATGGTCCAGGTGCTGCTAAACATAATCCTTAACGCGGCTGATGCCATGACAAATGGCGGATATCTGGATATAAAGGCCAGAGAATTAGACGAGGAAGTGGAGATATCGATTGCGGATACCGGGTCGGGGATCCCGGCAGAGCATCTGGAAAAAATATTTGATCCTTTTTTTACTACAAAGGAAAAAGGGACAGGTCTTGGTCTTGCGGTCAGTTATAATATCGTCAAGAGCTATCAGGGCGATATTGTTGTTGAAAACAGACCTGAGGGGGGAACAATTTTCAGGGTGAGGCTGCCGTATTATGAAAGCTGAAACAGCGAAGATATTAGTTGTAGACGATGAAAGGGACATCTGCAGGGCGCTGGAATTTCTTCTGTCCCGCGAAGGATATAAAGTGGTGACAGCCAACAGCGGCGGAGAGGCGCTCAAAAAGATTGAGGCCGACGATTTTGATCTTGTCATCAGCGATCTCAAGATGGACGATATCGACGGGTTGCAGGTCCTTGAGAGGGCCCTTGCCTTACGGTCTGGCCTGATAGTCATTATAATGACAGCCTTTGCATCAGTGGAGTCTGCTGTGGAAGCGATGAAGAAGGGAGCAAGTGACTATATAGTTAAGCCCTTCATCAATGAAGACGTCAAGATGACGGTCAGGAGGCTCCTTGAGCACAAAAAGGTGCTGATGGAAAACCTTGTGCTCAGGCAGCAGTTGAGCCAGCAGTTTGGAAGCAGGGAATTCGTTGGCGTTTCTCCTCAGATAGCGCAGGTCTTTGATGTGCTTAGCAAGGTGATCCCCACCCGCTCAAATATTCTTATCCTGGGTGAAAGCGGCACCGGCAAGGGACTGGTTGCCGAGGCCGTGCACACAAACAGCCAGCGCAAGGACAAGCCTTTCATCTCGATTAACTGCTCAGCTATCCCTGAAACCCTGCTCGAGAGCGAACTCTTCGGATACAGAAAGGGGGCTTTTACAGGGGCAACCTCCGATAAGAAGGGGCTGATAACAATGGCGGACCAGGGAACACTTTTCCTGGATGAAATAGGCGATATGCCTTTGGGGCTTCAGGCCAAGGTCCTTAAGGTCCTGGAGACAGGCGAGGTCCATCCGCTGGGCGACACCAAGACAGTGCTTGTGGACGTCAGGCTCATTGCTGCTACAAACAAGGATCTTGAGGAGCAGATTAAGAAGGGGCTTTTCAGAGAGGACCTCTATTACAGACTGAATGTGATTGAAGTGAAGATTCCTCCGCTAAGGGAGAGGAAAGAAGACATTAAAGTTCTTGCCCGGCATTTTATAGAGAAGTACAGCAAGGAAAACAACAAGAAGGTGACAGGCTTAACCGACGAAGCGCTCGCAGCGCTTAATGGCTATTCCTGGCCGGGAAATATCAGAGAACTGAGGAATGTTATAGAAAGAGCTGTCGTATTATCCGGAGCAGAAACAATCGGTCTGGCGGAACTGCCTGACAAGGTGAAGGCTCAGGACGGCTCAGCAGGCATGAATACCCTGAAGGACAGACTGGATTACTATGAGGAAAAGATTATCAGGGAAACGCTTCAGGCTAATGACTGGCGCAAGGAAGAGACAGCAGTTCAGCTTGGTGTGGACCTCGCAACGCTTTACAGAAAGATAAAAAAACTCGGCATAGCAGAAGGCTAAGTCGTTCTAACGGCGGGAGGACATAGCATTTGCGCTCATTCTCGGTCTGCGACCTCCGAGGTATTTGCCCTCATTCTTATTATAAAAAAGGATCTCTGAGTATCGGGCAAATAAAGCCGCTTAAATACTATATCCTCCCATCGTCAAAAAAAATAATCTACATAGATATTTATAGGGCAATACATAGAAACTTTTTTTTAACCCTTGTCGGCTATGCGGCCGTCAGTATCTTCAGCACCCTCAGCCTCCCCGGATGTTTGAGCTTTCTCAGGGCTTTTGCCTCGATCTGGCGTACCCGCTCACGCGTTAGGGAGAGATATCTGCCCACCTCTTCGAGCGTGTGGTCTCTGTCGACCCCTATCCCGAACCTCATCCTGATTACCTTTTCCTCATTGGGGTGCAGTGTCTTAAGAAGCTGGATCATCTTTTCAGATAACTCTCTTTTCTCAGTGCCGGAGTAGGGAGACGGGCTGTTTTCATCGCTGATAAAATCCTCAAGTTCCGAATCTTCGTCGCCAACCTTTGTCTGAAGCGCTATAGGGTCCTGAATAGCCCTGAAGACTTCTTCGACCTTGGTGGCAGGAACTCCCATCTTCCCTGCAATCTCGTCATTGCGGGGTTCCCTTCCAAGTTCCTGGGTCAACTCTCTCGCGGCGCGAGTCACTTTGTTATAGAACTCAACCATGTGGACCGGCACCCGTATTGTCTTGGTTTGGTCAATGAGGGCCCTCGTTATAGCCTGTCTTATCCACCAGGTTGCGTATGTGCTGAACTTGAAACCCTTCTCATATTTGAATTTGTCTACCGCCTTCATGAGGCCTATGTTTCCCTCTTGTATGAGATCCAGCAAAGACAGCCCTCGTCCAAGATAATTCTTAGCTATATTGACGACCAGCCTCAGATTTCTGGTAGTCAGCTCGTTTTTGGCCTCTGCGTAAAGGGTCCTTGCCTTCGTGATCCTCTCCCAAGCAACCCTTAGATCGTCTATTTGAACTCCGACTTTGGACTCAACGTCCTTATAAACAGCCTGCACCTCTTTTTCGTACTCACGAAGCTTTACAGGCTCAACTCCCCTCTTTTTTTTCTCCCGTATAAGCTTCTTTAAATCCTTCAGAGAGCCGTATCTTGCGATCTTATGATCTGCAGAGGCGACCTGCTCCATTAGAGTATCAAGCAATTCAACTGTCGAGATGACCGCCCTGTAAGCAACTTCCTCCGCCTCCTCTTCTTCCTGGACCTCATCCTGGGCAAGGTTGGCCTCGACTTCCTTAAAAATTGGCATTGAAAAAACTGTCTTTTTAATGATCCTTCTGCCTTCTTCGAGTCTTTTTGCTATCTCCACCTCCTCTTCCCTGGTGAGGATAGTAATATTACCCATTGAATGGAAATAGGCCTGCACCAAGTCTTCTGTCTTCTCGGATTCGACGATTTCCTCTTCTTCCCAATTATCCTCCCCGAATATCCCGGCTTCCTCCGATGACGTCACCTCAATCCCGGAATCTTCAAGAAGATCGAGGAGTTCTTCTATGTCTTCGGGAGGAAAAAACTCCGGCGACAAAACCTCGTTAATCTCCTCATAGGTCAGGTTGCCCCGTTTCTTCCCCATCTCAACTATCTCTTCAAAAAGCTCATTTTTTTCCATATGTTACTATATCCTTTCTCAAATGCCTTTGTAACGTTAATTTTTTTTCATTAAATCTTTTTTAAAATAGGATTACAGCCATCCTTTTTACTAAAGAGTGTATTCTACAATTTTGAAGAAAATATGAAAAAAATAAATGACTGCAGTGGGTTTTTCGACTTAATCTACGGAATCCTTTTGTTATAATTTAGGACATATGCCTGTCACGGGCAAATATGACTCGACAGGAGTGGGCAGAATGAACAAACTTGTTGTCTTTTTTTCTATTATCTTGCTTTTTGTTGTTGCCGGTTCGGCATTATCAAAAGACGCCGCCGACGCATCCTTTTATTTCGACAGGGGAAATTCCTATTTTAATAGCGAGGAATATGACAGTGCCGTAAAGGCTTATACACAGGCTATATCCCTGGCTCCTGAGTTCATAGATGCCTACCATAACCGCGGACTCGCCTATTACAAAAAAGGAAGGTATGAAGAGGCCATCTCGGATTTCAGCAAAGTGTTGGAAAAGGATACCGGGAGTGTACAGGATTATAACAGCAGGGCGCTGGCATATCTCAAAACAGGGCAGTTTAGCTATGCCATCGCCGACTATGATAAGATAATTTCGCTTAGCCCCAACTCTGCTGAAGCCTACCATAACCGCGGAATCGCATATGCCAATTCAGGGAAATATGACGAGGCGATTGACGATTATAATAGAGCCATTTCTATCAGACCCAAGGATGTCAATTTGTATATGTCCCGGGGAGTTGCTTTTTATAAAAAAGCGCTGGAAGATTTCAAAAGGGCTTGCGACGCGGGGAGCGCCGTAGCCTGTGATAATGTTAGGCAGATGTCGAAATAGAGCTTATTGCTTCAGATTCTGCTCACCAGAGAGAGGAAGCAAAAGGATGCGTTACGCGCTCTACCAGGGCAATCGCTTTTTCAGGACAGGCCGGCCGACAGACGCCGCAGCCGAAACAACGCTTCCAATTTATCCGGGAGATATTATCAGTTTCCGAATAGTCTATCGCAGAGAACTGACAGATGTGGCTGCATTCCTGACAGCCTGTGCATTTCGTTTCATCTATCTCAGCCAGCATCTCAGATTTGAACATAAGCGGCATTTGAAGCCCGACCGTACCTCGCATGGCAAGACACGACTTTAATTCGCAGTTGCATATCGCACCTATAAATGGGGTCTGAAATGTCCAGACGCTGTGGACCATTCCCCTGTCGTCGAGTTCTCTGATCTGATCGAGGACCTGTTCCCTGTTTAAATGGTCAAACTGAGAGATATCAGGGGATCCGAAATAATCCGTGTCAAGCCCATTGAACCATTCAGAGCCGCTGAAGCTTACTCCGAAACAGACACGCTTCTCTTTACGGCTGAATGCCCAGCGGCATCCGCAAGGCAGCCTCACAGCAGAGTTGCAGATGGAAAGGATTTTACCAACCTCCTCCAAAGGCAGAACCTGGCCGAAGTGAAGCGATTTCATCTCTCTGGCATAGGCGGACTTAATCTTCTCAAGATGCCGCGGACTGCGAAGGAACATCTTCTCCATCCGGCTGATATTTTTATTGCCCCCTTCGATCATTTCCCTGTAGAAGCTCCTGATCATCGATCTGCGTCCGGGGTCATTTAAGAGCTCAGTCGAATAATTCCTGACATTCAGATACCACTTCTTGCCCTCACCATGACTGGTGCAAAACTCACACATAATTAATGCCTCCGGGACATTTGTTCGGATAAAGAAATTATAACAAATATGTGCGTGCTCTACGGAAGAGGTTGATTCA
>JBAIXS010000333.1:0-4587 GCA_037916395.1 Candidatus Sulfobium mesophilum | reverse complement strand
AAGGTTAGTTCATCACTCGGACCTGCCTGAACAGTCATAATCTTATTATGGGCGTCAAGCGCGACTATTTTCCCTGTATAGCTGAATGGGGTGCCACTGGACGAAAAAACACTGGCCTGAGCCTGATATGCAAAAGCCATCAAAAAAAGCGCGGCCAATGCCAGCACTACAAAACCTTTTATATTTTTCTTACCTGACATGTGTATCACCTCTTTTTATCCCAAGCATATTATCGACATCAAAACCCGAGACTTTATCTATCTCATCTACACTTTATTACTGATTGCATACTTTAGCAACATCTAAACTAAGATCGCTAGCTCCATATCAGGCGGAATCTACCCAATATTCCCTGATAACATCATTTCTCAATAAGATTCTGCTTGTTAAGCTTAAGCACTAAATTTAGAACCCTGTACTTATGCTGTTCCATTAATTTTCCCTGGCCTATGCAAGCGTGAAGCCGCTAGTACACTTGCACAAAGGAGGTAAAGATTATGCATTGACGAATGGTTGAACGCGGAATGGCGTTTGGCTGGGTGTTCATTGCTATCTTTGCTGTTTTTATTGTCCTTGGTGTGATCAATCTGGTAAATTTGATTTCGGGGCGGAGGGAGACTCACGGAGAATCGCCGATCCACATTCTTAAAAGACGTTATGCGAAAGAGGGAATAACAGCAGAGGAATTTGAAAAAATGAAGGATGCTGTTACAGAAAAGATCTGCAAGAAATGAAGGCCATCGGTTACGAGAAAAAAGAAATTATCTTGTTTATGATCACTGCAAAGAGCGCGATGAATATCCCCCCCACCAGCGCATATCCCGCCGCCTGCCATCCGTTGAGACGGGACACTATATGGAACATACTTAAGCCGCCCGCCACTGCCATTATAATGCAGACAGCGCCTACTATTAGAGACGTCAGATTTGCCTCTTTATTCTGGTTCATCCAGATTCTCCGCCTTTGCCGATATTAAAACCTTTTTTAAAAATTCTACAATAATGAAGGTCCACTTTCAACAGGATGATATTACCCGCAAGATCAGTCTGTAGATAGCGATTAAAATAGCTGGCACTGCCAGATTTTTTTTGCCGCAAAATATGTGCACTCCTGCCAAAAAAAATATTTTATGCTGATATCTTAATAAGTTAGCTCAAATAGAAATATGGCATGGCTGTTGCTTTACTACTTACAGAGTTGGTCAAAAGTAGAAAAAAAGTAATTGAGGTGCAGCAATGAATGCCAAACTAGAAACAATACAGAATAATATTCGTATCCATCCCGGCGGAAAGTGGTTCATACTAACGACTGTTCTGCTCGGAGCAACCATGTCGGCTCTGGACGTGAGCATCGTAAACGTGGCCCTGCCCACGCTCAAGAGCACATTTGGTGTCTCCATGGCGGTCATAGAATGGATTGCAATGGCCTATATGCTCACGCTGACAATATTCCTTCCGCTTTTTGGGAGACTGGCCGACGTATACGGCAGGTCAAGACTCTATAATATCGGCTTTGTGGTTTTCTCTGCAGGTTCGCTTCTTTGCGGAATGTCTGTCACAGCCACTTTCATGATCATATCCCGCGTCATACAGGCTATCGGAGCCGGCCTTTTGCAGGCCAATTCGGTAGCGCTTATCACCGATGCTTTTCCGGCTAATGAACGCGGCAAGGCTATAGGCATCCAGGGCGCTATGCAGGCCATATCAATGTCGGTGGGTCCTTTTGTCGGGGGCGTTCTGATATCTACAGTAGGATGGCGGGCCATATTCTATATAAACATTCCTATCGGAATACTTGGCACTGTAGCGGCACTTTTCATACTTCCGCCAAACCAGAAGATAAAAAATAGAGAGAAGATTGATTTTCTCGGGGCTGCCCTTTTCGCCTCAGGGCTTGCATCTATCGTACTTGCCCTTAACGAGGCAGTGAAACTCGGCTGGAGCTCGCATATCATTATATCGTATTTCCTTTCGGGTATCGTGCTCATGGCCCTCTTTGTATTCAGGGAGCTTAAGGTTGAGCATCCCTTAATAGATCTAAAGCTCTTCAGGAACCCAACGTTCCTCCTTGGCAACATCACAGGCATGCTTTCTTACTATGTACTGTTTGCGATCATGTTCCTTATGCCTTTCTATCTCGAAAAGGTACTCGGATACAGCGTTGCCCTCACAGGCTCACTTCTGACTCCTCTTCTCCTTGCGATGGCGGCAGTCGCGCCCTTTTCAGGCCATATCTCGGATAAATACGGCCCCAGAATAATGACAACCTCAGGCATGATAATATCTGCTTTGGCCTGCTTTGCGTTCCTTTTTATAGGTGAATCGGCAAAATTGCCCGTGATGCTGGGAACGATGATGTTTCTGGGCATCGGGGTAGGACTGTTCACGCCATCTAACAACAGCGCGATTATGTGGGCTGCTCCCGAAGACAAGCTGGGGGTCGCCGGTGGCGTCCTGAACATGATGCGGTCATTGGGACTTATCTTCGGAGTAAACATTTCTGGTGTCATATTCACCTCCCTCGAGCATCGGTACCTTACAGAAAAAGGATATCCTAATGCCCGCCACATATTCAGTAGCAGCAGTATTCCCGTATCCATTAAAGACAGCGCATTTATGCACGGTTTTATTATGGTGTTGATGGTGCTGCTGGTTTTGAACATTATTGCAGCCCTCCTATCAGCTGCAAAAAGCGGCAAGGGTACGGCTATCATAGACCATCAGACCTCAGGCGCTGTTGTAATCTCTTCCGGGTTCTTTAACGGGTTTAGCCAGGAAAGCGCCGGGATGTCTCTACTGGTAATGCTGATTCTTTTTACAGGTTTTGCAGGCGCTTTCGCCTCTGCCCATTTCAGGAGTGAAAACACCTTCTTCCCTGAGTCCACGAGAAGCGCTCAGGAGGATGCGGGTTCTCACACTGTAAGTCAGGGACAGGCCATATCCGATGCAAAAGCGCTTGCACTTGCATATTATGAGAAGAAATACAACGACGCTCATGTCTCCATCGAAGTTAAGCCAATTCACGATCACATGGAGGCATATATTAGAAAGAATGGTTTGCTGGTCAAGAAATTATCTGTTGAGGGAAATAATATCTCTGAAGAGAAGACGGGGTTGCACGACTGGGTTTTAGACCTTATGATCAATTCAAATTGATGTACACGAATCTTTCAGATTCTAATAACTATCTTAAAAGGAGAGATTTTCGAAATGCGCAAGCTTCAATTCCCACATCCTAAATTTTCTTCGCACCCGGCCTGGAAATGGTTCATACTTTCAACTGTTCTGCTGGGCGCAACAATGTCGGCCCTTGACGTAAGCATCGTAAACGTGGCCATGCCGACGCTCAAAAACACATTCGGTGTTTCGATGGCAGTCATAGAATGGATTGCAATGGCCTATATGCTTACACTGACAATCTTTTTGCCGCTTTTCGGGAGGCTGGCGGACATGTACGGAAGGTCAAAGCTTTATAATATAGGTTTTGTCGTATTTTCAGCGGGTTCCCTGCTTTGCGGAATGTCTTCTTCGGCAGCCTTAATGATAGCCTCACGCGTCATACAGGCTGTTGGTGCAGGGCTTTTGCAAGCCAACTCTGTAGCTCTTATTACTCATGCGTTCCCTGGCAACGAAAGGGGCAAGGCAATAGGCATCCAGGGCGCTGTTCAGGCAATTTCGATGTCTGTTGGTCCTTTTGTAGGCGGGATACTGATAGCTACGGTAGGCTGGCGGGCCATCTTCTATATTAATATCCCTATCGGAATACTGGGTACGATAGCTGCCCTTTTTATACTCCCGCCAAATCATAAAGTGGAAAAGAAGGAGAAGGTCGATTACCTCGGCACCTTATTATTCGCCTCCGGACTTGCCTTTATAGTGCTGGCCTTCAATGAGGGAGTGAAACTGGGATGGGAATCACATACGATCATCACGTATTTCATGTCGGGCATTTTGCTTCTGTCTATGTTTGTAATAACAGAACTGAAGGTCCAGCATCCGCTAATAGATCTGAAGCTCTTTAAAAACGCCACGTTCCTCATAGGGAATCTGACCGGCATGCTGTCTTATTATGTTCTCTTTGCGGTCATGTTCCTTATGCCTTTTTATCTTCAGAAGGTGCTGGGATACAGCGTAGCCCTCACCGGCTCCCTGCTTACGCCGATTCCGCTTGCTATGGCCTTGGTGGCGCCGTTTTCTGGCCATATCTCGGATAAATACGGCCCAAGGATAATGACAACCTCAGGCATGATAATATCTGCTTTGGCCTGCTTTGCCCTTATGTTTATGGGCATATCTGCGCAGCTGCCCGTGCTCGTGGCGGTGCTTATACTCCTGGGCATCGGTATGGGTCTGTTCACTCCGCCCAATAACAGCGCTATAATGGGCTCGGCGCCAAAGGAAAAACTCGGGGTGGCCGGAGGCGTTTTGAATATGATGCGGTCTCTTGGGCTCATTTTCGGGGTTGACATCTCCGGGGTAATATTCACCTCCCTGGAGCATCGGTATCTGACGGACAAAGGATATACCAATGTTCAGCATGTATTCAGCAACAATAGTATACCCATTCCGGTAAAGGACAGTGCCTTCA
>JBAIXS010000332.1:0-2566 GCA_037916395.1 Candidatus Sulfobium mesophilum | reverse complement strand
AAAGTGCATCCATATACGACTATCGACCTTCTTAGCGGTTTCGAGTTTTCGGACGATGTAAAAAAGGCCATACTTCACCATCATGAAAGATATGACGGCACCGGATACCCTGGCAACCTTGCCGGTGAGGAAATACCTTTCATTTCCCGCGTAATCACTGTCGTAGATGCCTTCTGCGCACTTATCGAGGACCGCCCCTACCACGCTGCGATTACGAAACATCAGGCACTGGCAGAGATCAAGGCCGGATCCGGTTCGAAGTACGATCCGAAAGTTGTCAATGCCCTCGAGGCGGTCTTTCCCGAACTGCCCGAGTAGTGTCATCTACAGGCCCGCATCTGCTCAGCATTAAATAGCGGCAGCCAATTTCAGACGGAGCATCTTTCTTCGGCTCTTATTATGCTAAGTATTATCGCAATCCTCTGAGTTCGCCCAATTGCTCATAAGGCGCCCACGGGTGATACTAGTTTATTGCGAAAACCTGGATAATATAACCCTCGGGCACCTTTTCCGTATTCCCTTATCCGGGAATACAGTTTGTTATGGGGCGTTATTAGTCACGCCCTGTTCATAAAAATTTTTTTTACTTTATTATTATAATTAGGATTCAAATGAGTTCAAAATGACAACTACCCTGGTGTGCAGACTCGGGAGGAAAAAATGAAGACGTGCTCACTTTGCGGCAAACAGGTCGAGGTAGACAAATATTTTTCGAGAAAATCCGCATGTGCCAAATGCGGCGGTGATCTTCATATCTGCATGAACTGCAGGTTCTACTCCGATAAGGCCCATAACAAATGCACCGAGCCCAAAGCCGAATTCCAAAGGACGCGAGACAAGGCTAACTTCTGCGATTATTTCGTGTTCCGTGAGGGCGCGGATTCATCTTCAGAAGCGGCCAAAGCCGACGCGATGAAAAAACTGGACGATTTGTTTAAGAAATAATTTCCTATCGGGGCTCCCGCCCCGCACCCCGATCACCTGGTTTATTTGTGTCAAGCACTTTGTCTCTTCCAATTGCAACTTTCATGTTTGCACCTTGCCCAGCCCTGGTGATTCGAGGGTCTCATTAGAGCCCTAACCTTGCTTAATTGGGGCTAAGGTGAAAGCGGAGAGTTATTAAAGCTTTCTTCGAAGGTCGATAAATCGCCTTAACTAACCGAGGTGATAATCTCTCCGCTTACAAAGCTTTTATCTTTAAGCCGCATCTTTTAACCGATACTGCACTTCCCTATAATTACTCTCAAACTCACTAAGATCTCTGACAACAGCGAAGATGATTCTCAATAGCTTTCGTGCTACAGCTATAATTGCTTTTATACGAGGCATGCCTCTATGAAGACAACGCTGATAATACTCGTGCATAACCCCACCCTTACGGACAGTATTCATAGCGGCATAAAACAGTAGCTTCCTCAATAGATGCCGTCCCCTCTTCGATATGCGTTTTTTCCCCTTATGTTTACCGGAGCTGATTTCATAAAGGTCCAGTCCCGCATGTTTCATTATCTCGGAAATTGTACTAAACTGTCTGAAGTCCCCCACTTCTCCTATCAACCCAGCTGCTGTGATCGGACCAATTCCCTTGATAGACAATATGCTTCGGCTGTAAGGTATTTCACTGAGACATCTTCCCATCTCCGCTTCCACTGTTGCCACAAATCTATCGACTGACTCTATTGCCGAGATCGCCTCGATGATTTCAAGTATTATGCTCCTTCGGCCTTCTTTGATCCCTATAGACTCTTTTGCAGCCACATAGAGCGCTTCCGCCTGGTCCATGCCCATATTCCCTCTACTTACCGTCTTAAGTGTCCGGGCAAGGCTATCCTTACCTTTTGAGATGATATCTTCAGGAGTCGGCCAGTGCTTTAAAAGATATTGAGAGGTCTTGCTACCCATATTTTTCAATACCTGCAAAAACTCGGGGAAAATTATGAAAATCAAACCCTGGAGTTGATTCAAAAGGGCAGTACGCCTTTGCATGCTTCTCTCTCTGGCAGCTGTCAGCCGCCTTAATTCAGCAGGGAGCCCCTCCGGAATTATAACGGTAAGTGCATGTCCAAGTTCTATAATGTCAGCTATGACCTTGGGGTCTTTGTGATCCGTCTTTCCCGGAGAGTTCCCCTGAAGCTCTTTCAGCCTCTTTGTGTGAAGAGGATTGACCTGTACAAGCTTTACATCTTTTTCCCGTAAGAAATGCAAAAGAGGCTCTGCATAAGGACCGGTAGATTCAAAACCAATCACCACTTCCTCAAGGTTGTTGATCTTCTTCGTTTGCCAGACACGGGCCCAAAATTCCTCAAACCCTTTTCTTCTGTTAGCAAAATCAAAGGGTTTTACTTCAGCGCCGTTAGAACATCTGCAATAACCGCTATGCTGAGTCATTCCCATATCTACCGTTACAAGCAACGTCTTTTCGTTTAACCTCTTACCCTTTTCCGTGCTATTATTCCTCATGGCTATACTCCTTTCTCTTAGACTGGTTTTACCAGCCTGATATCCCAGAAAGAGTATAGCCTTTCTTGACTATTGCTTCTTCCCTGAATATAGCAAGCTTTCTTGA
>JBAIXS010000331.1:0-3351 GCA_037916395.1 Candidatus Sulfobium mesophilum | reverse complement strand
CCTGTCCTCTTTCTTCGGCCCCCTGCCCTGGATAAGCGCCCTGTGTGTCCACAAAGGTGACTACCGGCCGCTTAAATTTTTCTGCCAGCTGCATCAGCCTAAGCGCCTTCCTGTATCCCTCAGGATGCGGCTGGCCGAAATTGCGGTGTATCCTCTCTTTTGTGCCCCTTCCCTTTTGCTGGCCTATAAGCACAACGGGGTTACCCTTTATCAGGGCCAGGCCGCCGACAATAGCCTTGTCGTCGGCAAACCTTCGGTCGCCGTGCAGTTCGATAAATTCTTCCGCTATGAGCGGAATATAGTCTAAAGTATATGGCCGGTCAGGGTGCCTGGCCAGCAGCGTTTTCTGCCAGGGGGTAAGCTTTGAAAATATATCTGTCCTGAGGTCCTTCACCTTTTTTTCCAGGTTTCTGACCTCGCCGGCCAGGTTGATGTCCATGCCGTCGGACGTGCGCCTGAGTTCCTCTATCTTCATTTCGAGCTCTTCGATCGGCTTTTCAAATTCGAGATACGAACCCATCATGAGACCGAAACACCTCCTCTGCCCACTATGCCTTCAAGCGTACTGATAAGCCCGTTGTCAGGACGCAAACTAATTCCCGTGGCAATTACTGTCTGCGACCCGTTAAGCCGGATCTTGAGATAAAGCGGACAATCCCCCGGATATTGATCCAGGAGGGATCTGATCTCTTTCAACCTCGAGCCATGCTGTTCCTGATCGCTGAGGGATATTTCGAACCGTTTCAACCCGTTTCTGCCTGCATTTTCCAGGGCTGAGACCTCCCTTGCCCTGACCCTTACCCCTTTTTCATCCTTGTCTATATTGCCCTTCACAAGAACAAGGGCATCTTTCTTAAGTAGTGTGTTGACGCTCTTATAAAGTTCTGAAAAAATAATAACCTCAACAGTGCCCTCGTCGTCTTCGAGACTGACATATGCCATCATGTCGCCGGTGGACTTCACATTCTTTTTCTTTATAGCGCGAAGCACGCCGCCGATGATTATATCTTCCTTGTCCGAAGCAATTTCGACCTGCGAAGTCTTTTTTGCCTTTATCCTCTTCAGCAGAGGCTCGAACCTTGTCAAAGGATGCCCTGTGATGTAAAATCCGAGCGCCTCCTTCTCATTGCGCAATAGTTCCGTCTCCTCCCACTCCGCTATATCCGCGGTTGTGACGGCCGGCATATCTCCGAAGATGCTCTGCTGGCCGTCGTTTCTTTGCTTGCCACTAAGGAGCTCCGCAACTGTCTCCATCGCAGCCGTCCTGGCTATACCCAGGGAATCAAAGGCCCCGGCCTTCACAAGACTCTCAAGCACCTTTTTGTTTACCTTACGCTGGTCCGCACGGCTGACAAAGTCGGCTACCGACTTGAAGGCGCCTCCTTCGGACCTGGTTTCGATTATCGACTCTATCGCTGCGCCGCCGACGCCCTTTACGGCTTCGAGCCCGAAGCGTATGGAATTGCCGATCACCTTGAACTCTCTTGCGGAGAGATTGATGTCCGGAGGCAGCATCTCTATCTTCATCTTCCTGCATTCGTTTATCGACTTCACTATCTTGTCCGTGTCTGACATATCTGCGCTCAGCGTGGCGGCCATGAACTCAACAGGGTAATGCGTTTTAAGATATGCCGTCTGGAATGAGACATATGCATACGCAGCCGAATGGGACTTATTGAAACCGTATTCGGCAAAATGCTCCATGAGGTCAAATATCTTGGCAGCTTTTTTCTCGGGTATGCCGTTGTCTAACGCCCCCTTCACAAAAATTTCCTTCTGCCTGGCCATCGCCTCAGTATTTTTCTTCCCCATCGCCTTTCTGAGGATGTCGGCCTGGCCGAGAGAAAAATTCGCAAGCCTGTTCGCTATTCGCATAACCTGTTCCTGGTAAAGTATGACCCCGTATGTCTCGTCGAGGACCTCCTTAAGCTGGGGCAGATCATACTTTACGGCAGTCTTTCCCTTCTTTCTCTTTATAAAATCGTCGATCATACCGCTTCCGAGCGGACCCGGCCTGTACAGCGCCACAAGGGCGATGAGGTCTTCAAACCTGTTAGGCCCCATCTTAACGAGGATATCCTTCATCCCCTCGCTTTCAAGCTGGAATATGCCGGTCGTCTGGCCTGAACTGAGCAGTTCGTAAGTCTCACTGTCATCAAGCGGGATGTCCTGGAGGGATATCTCCCTGCCGCTCTGCCTGAGAAGGTCCAGGGTCTTTTGGATGACCGTAAGCGTCTTCAGTCCGAGAAAATCGAATTTCAGAAGGCCCATCACCTCTGCCGAGCCCATATCAAACTGCGTCATGATACTTTCATCTGAAGGGCTTTTGTAAAGAGGCGTATATTCCGTCAGCGGGACCGGCGCTATTATAACCCCGGCGGCGTGTGTCGAGGCATGTCTGTTCAAGCCTTCCAGACGCATCGCGACATTTAGGAGTTCCTTCACACCGGCATCCGATTCGTACAGTGTCTTAAGCTGCGGCTCCGCTTTTATCGCATCTTCGATTGTGATCTTCAGCGTGCTGGGAACAAGCTTTGCAATCCTGTCAACCTCGGCATAGGGCATATCCATTGCCCGGCCTACATCTCTTATAGCCGCCTTGGCAGCCATAGTCCCGAATGTAATGATCTGCGCGACACGGTCCTTGCCGTATTTTTCAGAGACATAGGATATGACCTCGCCCCTTCTGTCCTGGCAGAAGTCGACATCGATATCGGGCATGCTGATTCTCTCGGGGTTGAGGAAGCGTTCGAAGAGGAGGTTATACCTGATAGGGTCTATCTCGGTAATCCCTATGGAATAGGAAACCAGACTGCCAGCCGCAGACCCCCTGCCGGGCCCCACCGGGATGCCCCTGCTTCTGGCAAAGCTTATGAAATCCCAGACTATGAGAAAGTAAGAAGCATATCCCATGTTTCTGATCACTTCGAGCTCATGCCTCAAGCGCTCCGTGTAAGCCTCAGGCACAGGGCTGCTGAATTTCTTTTCGAGGCCGTTTCTCGCGAGGGACGCAAGATAATCATCCGGGCTTTCGCCTGTTGCTACCTTATACCTGGGCAGGAGGCTTTCGCCAAGCTTAAATTCCACGTTGCACCGCCCGGCGATAGTGATTGTATTGGCTACTGCTTCAGGGATGTCTTTGAAGGCTTCCTTCATCTCGGCAGGCGACTTGAAATAGAACTCGTCGGTAGCCATCTTCATTCTGTTTGCATCCTTCATCGTCCTGCCTGTCTGGATGCAAAGGAGCACCTCATGGGCCTTGGCGTCTTCGCGCTTAAGGTAATGACAGTCATTTGTCGCAACTATCCCGATATGAAGCTCCCTGGCAAGTTCAATGAGCATCCTGTTCGC
>JBAIXS010000330.1:0-2072 GCA_037916395.1 Candidatus Sulfobium mesophilum | reverse complement strand
TCGCTGCCGATCATTACTGAACCTCCGAAATCAAGCGCGAAAGAACGCCTGCCCATTATACCGCCATAGTTCGGTCCATAGCAGTATGAAGGATCAACAGTGAGGGTTCTTGCATATCTGTCGATCGCCACAACCCTTCCGCTAAAAGACACCTCCCTTTCTGTCGCATAAGACACTGGAGGATAAGCGACGGCGATTCCTTCAGCAATGACAACGCCGTTTCTTTCCCTGTGAAAATTAACAGTCACCCAATCGCCTACTCTGATGTCTCTGATTTCCCGCCTTTCACTTCCCATCATTACCCATGTGCCGATATCCAGCGTGAAGGTTCGTGAGCCGGCACTGCCGTAAGTTGGTCCGTAATAATATGATGGGTCTATGGTTAATGTTTTTGCGTCAGCGTCAATTGCAACAACCCTGCCGGCAAGTGAGAACTGAGCCCTTTCTTCCTTATAGCCGGCGGGCGGAAAAGCAAAGGAGATTCCTTCTGCCGTAACAATACCTCCGCTTTCCTCGTGATAGGTAACTGTCACCCAATCGCCTATTCTGATGTCTCTGAAGTCTCTCTTCTCATTTCCCATCAATACCAGTGCGCTTCTATCCAGAGCAAACGACTGGTCTGGCCCTCTGAGCATCACTCCGTCATAAGGAGTTACAGTGAGCGTTTTTTGATGTATGTCGATCGCAGAAACCCTTCCCGTTAGAGAGAACGCGTGGACATTTGGCACAATTAAAAGAGACATGACAAAAAGAGCGGCCAGCACCATCGCAGCTGTCTTTAATAAATTAGCCGCTCTCACCGGTATCTTTCCATTTCCATATATCATAATTAACACCTCCTCTATTACATTGCTTTACTGGCTTTCGTTACATCGACGCGCCAATTAAGCTGATAAAGCTGTTTGAAATCCTCATGCCCAGTCTTAACTCCTGCCTGCTTACTTTTCGAGTCAAAACCTCATACACATTCCCGTTTTAGGCCTTTGATCCTGTTATCGAGTTCGGAGGTGATCCTATGAAGTTCGTTTACTTCGTCAATCACCCATTTCTTGTCATCGGACGGCGCTCGATCGAACTTGCCTACGACGCTGTCCATCTTGGATTTCAAGCCGGAAAGTTCGGCCGTCATATTGTCGCAATAATCTTTTGTTTTCATGTAGTTTCCTCCCTTCTCCCGATTTTTTCAATTTTTTCTATCACTTGATGATTTAAGTTAATTTGCTCAGGATAAAACTGCAAAGCCCTGTTTTGCTAATTTTTTAAGTTATTTTTTGGAATCACCCGAAAATTATCCTAATTAGAATCACAGCCATTCTTTTTGGCGACTGGAACTCCACAAATGGGTGAGATTGGTCAAAATGGGATGGTTAGATAACGTTCGGAGGCATTCGGGGTAAGCGGTCTACTCCTCTTGAGGACGTCGGAGGGTGAACTATTCATCAAGAGACAGCAGGCAGACTAAGAAGAATTAAAGACAGTTACAAGATGGTTACAATCACTCAGAATGAGGACTGACACATGCGCCGGAGAACCCAAACCATTTGATTTTAAGTGGTGCGAGAGAGGGGAGTTGAACCCCTACGGATTTCTCCACTGGATCCTAAGTCCAGCGCGTCTGCCAGTTCCGCCACTCTCGCGTGACTGATTTTAAAGGATTTTCAGATAATCGGTCAAATGCTTCGACCATTCAACCTAGCAAAAAGGACAGTGAAGGCTGCAGAGATGACGTAGTCGCTTCTGCCCTGGCACTCACCAAATGATCCATTTTAATATTCACCCGATTATATCACTGACTGAAAGGTAGTGAAATTATACCCACTTTCGGGTCGACTCCTCATGGGGGGCTCTTTTTGGGGTATTTACATAAAGACTGAGATTCTTTAATCTTTCAGAAAAGGGAAGAAAATGAAAAAAGATATCTCACAGTCACCATCGTCCTACCTAGGTAGGATTGATATTATACTGACCTTACATAATAATAGAGCCAGCGAAACCCTGTAATAGGAGGCGGATAATCGCGTGAAATAACTGAACTCAAAAAATATGGCTTCCGAAAAGGTAAACCCCGAGAG
>JBAIXS010000329.1:0-4647 GCA_037916395.1 Candidatus Sulfobium mesophilum | reverse complement strand
CTTGTCATCAGACATTTCTATCAGATGGACGGCTTTGCTCATTCATTCTGTCATTTTTGCTATAATTGAGCACATTATTAAGCTATCTCGATGCCCGATGGAAGGCTCGATACAAATATGAATTTATCGACTCCCTCATACGGCCGCTATGCGCTTGGCCTTCTGTTTGTGGTGAACCTGCTTAATTACATCGACCGGCAGGTGCTTTTCGCGGTCTTTCCCCTGATTAAGGCTGACCTTGGCCTGTCGGACGCTGCATTGGGGTTTCTAGGCAGCGCATTTATGGTGTCTTATATGGTTTCGGCCCCGGCGCTGGGATGGCTGGGCGACCGTTACGGGCGTGTGAAGCTGGCCGCCTGGGGCCTGTCGGTCTGGAGTATCGCCACGGCTGCAACCGGGCTGGCGGGACGATATAACACACTTCTATTGAGTCGTGCAACCGTGGGCGTAGGGGAGGCGAGTTTCGGGACTGTCTCCCCGGGATTGATTTCCGATTTTTTTTCAAAAGAGCAGCGCGGCCGTGTGCTCTCTTTTTTTTATCTTGCAATACCGGTCGGCAGCGCCCTCGGCTATATCAGCGGCGGCGCCATCGGACAGGCCTTCGGGTGGCATTCTGTTTTCTTTCTGGTTGCAGTGCCCGGTCTTATTCTGACCGCCCCTCTTCTTCGCCTGAGTGAGCCTCAGCGAGGGGCCACTGAAAAAAGTGCGGATCGCACTTATCCGCGTATGGGAGAGTACATATCACTTTTCAGAAATCGTCCCTTTGTAATAACTACACTGGCCATGGCTGCCATGACCTTTGCCATTGGCGGGTTGGCCCAGTGGGTTCCGACGTTCCTCTACAGGGTCCACGGACAGAGTGTTGCTACAGGCAATATACTTTTTGGCTCAATAACAGTCATAGCTGGCATCGCCGGGACGTTAAGCGGAGGATGGCTTGGCGACAGGTTTCAGGGAGGGAGCGGGAAAGGATATTTGGTAGTATCAGCAGTAGGGTTTCTTGCAGGGGCGCCTTTCGCGGTCTACGCCCTTGTATCCTCTTCGCTAAACGGCTGTTTGACGGCAATCTTTCTTGCCGAGTTCCTTCTCTTCCTTAACACCGGCCCGCTCAACACCACGATTGTTAATGTAACGATTCCCTCTGTGCGTGCGATGGCCTTTGCCGTAAATATCTTCTTCATTCATGCACTCGGCGATGCCGTTTCCCCTGCAATTATTGGTCATCTGTCTGACCTCTGGGGGCTAAGGACGGCCCTTTTGACAACACCTGTTGTGATACTTCTGGCAGCTGCGCTGTCATTTCTTTGTACGCATTTTATCGAAGAGGACACATTGTCAAAGAAGCCACAAAATCCCTCCTAACCTCCCTTTGCTAAAGGGAGGCATTAGCGCCCCTCTTTGGAAAAGAGGGGTTAGGGGAGATTTTTTCAGCGAAAAGCTTTCGATTTTGAATAAACTAAGGTGGAACCGTCTTTTTGCTTTCGCCTCGGCGAATCCGCCCGAGGAGGACATCTTGTCCCGAAAGCCTTCGGGAAAGCGCTCAAAGACAGTCCCCTCCCTTTTTGTTAGCGCAAAAAGGAAAACGCTTATAAATGATGTGGAATAAATAATATGGTTCGCAGATGCTGGCGGCTGATATAATATAGCCAGGTGCATCTTAATGGTCAGAGAAAATATACCGTAGGCGTATGAGCAGCGGCGAGCTTGTAATCATATTTATAGTGGCGTTTCTTGTTTTCGGCCCCGAAAGACTACCGGAATTGGCGAGGAAGCTCGGCAAATGGCTGTTTGAAATAAGGAGGGCTGCGCAGGACGTCAAGGTCCAGATGGAAACGGAATTCACTTCACCTGAAAAAGAAATGAAGGAAGAAAAGCCCGCGGAAAAGTTGCATCCTCAGGACAACCAGGCCGACAAACCCGACATCAATAATAAGTAGAACCTATCTCAATATCAAAATATTCATCATAAGCCCTGAGTGTCATTCCGGCTAGTCCGGACCTCCCCTTTCTCCCCTCCTTGGTAAGGAGGGGATGGGGGAGGTGAAGGATTCCCGACGCGCTTCGCTTGCGAGAATGACGGCTTTTTGAGTAAGAATCAATTTTGAGAAAGGCTCCAAATGTTGTAGGACGATTACTTCATCTTCAGGAAATTCTTGAGAAGGTCTTTGCCGACCACGGTCAAAATGGACTCGGGATGAAACTGGACGCCCTCTATTACAAAATCTTTATGCCTGACTCCCATAATCTCACCCTCGTCTGTCCATGCTGTAATTACAAGACAATCAGGCATCGATTCTTTACTTATAAGAAGCGAATGATACCGCGTTGCCTCAAATGGGTTCGGAAGTCCTTCAAACAAATTCTTTCCGTCATGGTGGATGAGCGATGTCTTGCCGTGCATAAGTCTTGGCGCACGGATAATTTCGCCTCCGAAGGCAGCTCCTATAGACTGGTGGCCAAGACATACGCCCAAAATAGGCAGCCTGCCTGCAAAGTGGCGTATCGTCTCGACTGATATACCGGCTTCTTTGGGTGTGCACGGCCCGGGTGATATCACGATCCTATCGGGAGACATATCTTCTATTTCTTTGACTGCGATTTTGTTGTTTCTGAAGACCCTGATGTCTTCTCCGAGCTCGCCAAGATATTGCACGAGATTATATGTGAATGAGTCATAATTATCTATCATCAAGAGCATAGCTTTATTTTAACCTAACCCTTCCTCTGCCATGTCTACAGCCGTCATCATTCCCTTTGCCTTGTTGACTGTCTCAGTATATTCTTTTTCCGGATCGGAGTCCGCGACTATACCGGCTCCCGCCTGGACATAGACCTTCCCGTCTCTTACGATAAGCGTCCTTATCGTGATACAGGTATCCATATTGCCGGAGTAGCTGAAATATCCAACGGCGCCTGCGTATGGACCTCTCCTTGTCGGTTCGAGTTCCTCAATGATCTCCATCGCCCTCACTTTTGGTGCCCCCGACACAGTTCCGGCCGGAAAGCATGCGGCGAGAACGTCGAATGCGTCGAGGCCCTCTTTCAAATCTCCCTCCACATTTGACACAAGATGCATAACGTGGCTGTAACGCTCGACTTTCATCAGTTCAGTAACCTTGACCGATCCGATTGTCGCTACCCTGCCGACATCGTTTCTTCCAAGATCCACAAGCATGATATGCTCGGCGACCTCCTTGGGGTCCTTTCTTAATTCGTCCTCTAATGCCCGGTCGGCAGACTCGGTTTCGCCTCTTTTTCTGGTGCCCGCGATCGGCCTTAAGACTATCTTGCCGTCTTCGAAACGAACGAGGATCTCCGGAGATGAGCCGACTATCCTGGCATCTCCGATATCCAGATAATACATGTATGGCGATGGATTGACGACTCGGAGCGCCCTGTAGATGTCAAAAGGATGACAGGCTGCCTCCCGCTCGAACCTTTGGGAAAGAACAACCTGAACAATATCTCCTGCCATGACATATTCTTTGGACTTTCTAACAGCAGACAGGAAATCTTCTTTTGTGAAGTTGGACACGATGCCATTTGATTTTACGTCGGATCGTGCATCCTCTATTACAAGAGGAGCTCTTAATTTTGCTATGATATCATTAATCTTCAGGGTTGCCTCGTTATATGCCTCATCTGGGGAATTGTCCTCTATATGCGCGTTTGAGAGGACCTTTATTTTTTGTTTTAGACTGTCGAAAATGAGCATGGTGTCGGTCAGCATGAAGAAGAAGTCCGGCAGTTCAAGACTCTCCTTATTGACCTCCTGAACGGACTCAAAGAACTTCACCATGTCATAGCCCATATAGCCGACAAGTCCTCCGAAAAATCTCGGAAGGTCTCTGATCTCAACCGGCCTGTACCGTGATATCTCTCTCTTTATAATATCGACGGGATTGTCTGACTCAATTACCACGGGGGGAGTTTTGCCATTGATTATTTCAACTGTTTTCCCACTGCCTTTTATAATCTTCGACGGTCTCGAACCGAGAAAAGAATACCGCGCCCACTTTTCGCCGCCCTCTACGCTTTCAAGAAGAAATGAAGGCGAGCCGCCAAGTTTCAAAAATGCGGTGACCGGCGTGTCTGTATCGGCAAGTATTTCTTTATAAACGGGAATAAGGTTTCCCTTGCCGGCTAACTCCCTGAATTCTGTTAAGCTGGGGTAAAACATATTGGCAAAAATCCCTTGTTTAATTTATATATTATGACTTATAATTATATCCTATCGGTTGATGATAAGTTAAGCGATATCCTGATAACTCATCAGCATGATGTGCTTCAGGTAGCATAAAAATGCGGGAATAGCTCAGTTGGTAGAGCACAACCTTGCCAAGGTTGGGGTCGCGGGTTCGAATCCCGTTTCCCGCTCCATGATAATTCAGTAAATAGTGAATAGTCTTCAGTGAAGAGCAAGTTAACTACTGTTAAAGAATAAATCAATTCACCTTTTACGATTCACTTTTTGCGGATTATATCTAAAGGGCGGCGTACCCAAGTGGCTAAGGGAGAGGTCTGCAAAACCTTTATGCAGCGGTTCAAATCCGCTCGCCGCCTCCAATTCTCTTAATTTCCTGACTTCATGTATTCTATCCTCTGGGGTTTGCCGAAAAAATTCGTTTCGACTATTATATATAAAGG
>JBAIXS010000328.1:0-2390 GCA_037916395.1 Candidatus Sulfobium mesophilum | reverse complement strand
GTCGAAGGGGAAAAGGGCTATCTCTTTTACGGCGGAAGGTGTGAAAAATATGATGTGAGAAAGGGCCGCAAAGAAAATGCCCCGCCCGACCTTTTCGCCCTGAGGGAAAATTTGCTATGGAAGGCGCACTATAAATACAGCGAAAGGTTACAGGTTAAAGGCGAGGAACCCAAGGCGAGGCAACATGGTACCGGCAGCCTCGAACCCCGAACCCCGAGGCTCGGTAAAATAGGTATACCCTATGTCTTTTATTTTCATGACTTTCTGCCCTTCTGGGCAACGCTTTTATGGGAACTCGGATTTGATGTCGAGGTGTCCGGCAAGACCGACAGAAATATTGTGGACCTCGGGCTTGAGAGTGTTCTTTCCGAAACGTGCTTTCCGGTAAAGACAGCTCATGGACATATCAAATACCTCATGGACAGGGGAGTTAAGAGAATATTTATGCCGAGTTTCGTCAACCTAAATCCCCGGGATGAAACCTTTGAAAGAGGGTTTGCCTGCCCCTACACCCAGACAATACCTTATTCCGCCAAGGTCGCATTTAAGCATGCCGAATTTCTGACGCCGGTAGTTGACATGAGCCGGGGAGATGCTTTCCTTAAAAAAGAGCTGCTGAGGGTCTTTAAATCTCTTAAGATAAGCGCATCCCGTATAGCAAAGGCATTTGGCCCTGCTAAAAAGGCACAGGAAGAATTTCTAAGACAAATCAGAAGCGAGGGGGAAAAAATCCTTTCCTCCCTAAAGGAAAGTGCTGTCGTTATCGCGGGGAGAGCCTATAATTCCTTTGATGCCGGTATGAACCTAAATATACCGGGGAAGCTTTCCGATCTTGGCGTCCTGTCGATACCTATGGATTTTCTCCCCATTAAATCTGCCGATATCGACCGGGACTGGCCAAACATGTACTGGCGGGCGGGCCAGCGGATATTGAGCGCTGCAAAGATTGTCCGGGCCAATCCCATGCTCCACTGTGTCTATATCGGAAACTTTTCCTGCGGCCCCGACTCCTTCATCATAAAGTTCTTTGAAGAGGAAATGTCCGGCAAACCCTATCTTCATCTTGAGATAGATGCGCACAGCGCGGATGCCGGGGCGATCACAAGGTGTGAGGCGTTTCTTGACAGCATCCGCAATCAGACGTCTTGCGAAGCACAGACAGACGGGAAGGCGGATAAAAAAAGAACATTTTTGAGCCATCCGGCTATCACCGGCCGCGCCAAACGCAGAATCTATATACCCAGGATGTCAGACCATGCCTTGGCCATTGCCGCGGCATTTAATTACTGCGGCGTGGATGCCGAAGTCCTCGATGAATCTTCAAAAGACGCAGTCGACATCGGAAGGAAATTCGTTTCAGGCAAGGAATGCTACCCCTGCGCAGTAACGACCGGTGACATGGTGAAAAAAATATCCGAGCCTGGTTTTGACCCTGGAAAGTCGGCCTTCTTCATGCCTTCAGGTTCCGGCCCGTGCAGGTTCGGGCAGTACAATATATTCCACAGGCTCGTGATAAAGGAACTGGGCTATGAGGAGATACCTGTCTTTTCGCCCAACCAGGATGAGAACTTCTATAAGCATCTCGGAACTGTCGGAAGCGACTTTGCGATGCGATCATGGAAAGGCATCATAGCACTTGAAATGCTTCATAAATGCCTGCATGAAATACGTCCCTATGAAACAGACAAAGGCGCCGCCGATCAGGTATATGGCGAATATCTAAAGCGGGCCTGTCAATCCATTAAAGGGGCTGACGGAGATATCGGCACAGTCCTCAGAAAGGCAAGTGCAGATTTCGTATCTATCCGCCGGACAGGGGAGAAGAAACCTCTGATAGGGATCGTGGGCGAGATCTTCGTCAGGTCCAACAGGTTCTCAAATGAAAACCTCGTTAGAAAAATTGAAGCCCTGGGAGGCGAGGCATATCTGGCGCCGGTTGAAGAGTGGGTCTCCTACATCAACTACATGGGGCTCCGGAAAGTCTTGATAAAAAAAGACTGGTCTGGTATCATTAAGCTTCTGTTGAAGAGGTTCTTTCAAAAGAGGATCGAGCACGGGTTCGGGAGGCACTTCGCCGGACTGCTGCGCAACCCAGGCGAGCCGGATACGAAAGATATCCTGGTAAAAGCGAGTCCCTACCTCCACTCCTCCTTCGAGGGGGAGGCAATCCTCAGTATCGGAAAGAGCATCGACCTCATAAACAAAGGGGCCTCAGGGCTCGTCAATGCGATGCCTTTCGGCTGTATGCCGGGTACGATCGTCAGCGGGTTGATGCGCGGCCTCAGCGCAGACTTTGGCGTTCCGTGCCTTAGCATACCTTACGACGGCACAGAGTCTCTGACTACGGAGATCCAGCTGGAAGCGTTTATGGATCAGGCCAGAGAATACAA
>JBAIXS010000327.1:0-2676 GCA_037916395.1 Candidatus Sulfobium mesophilum | reverse complement strand
TCTCCGAATAGAACGTGATCTCCGATGCTACGGCAAGCCGTCCGATAGCCAGTTTTGTAGCACCGGACTGTATTAAGTTATAGTCTTCTTTCCTCGCCGAATAGCAATAAATCTGCACAGTATCGCTGTAATTTGTAATGAGCGAGCTGATTGCGTAGTGGGCCGCAACTCGCTTGAGATCTATCATGGCGGGCTTCACGAATTTCTCATATATTTGGGCCCCATCTTTGTGTTTGGCAATGTTTGACTTTGCTCTGGAGATTTTTTCCATAAACGGACCCTCAAAATCCATGCCGAAAAGCTCCTTCGCAAGCTGAATCGCCCTGCCGGCATACTGTATAATCTGGACGGTTTCAATCCCGGAAATCTCGTCAAAGAACCAGCCGCAGCTCGTGTACATCAGCATTGCGTGCCTCTGCATCTCCATGACTTTAAGAAGGGAGGTTTTTTCATACTCAGTCAGGCTTCTCGCAGCGTGTCTTGCAAGAAAGTCTTCTGTCCTTTCCTTCGAGCGGTCCAGTATCACTTCGATGTATTCATCCCGCGCCGTCCATGGATTTTTCAGATATTCTGTCGTTCGCTCTTCGCAAAGTGACGACAACTCTCCTCTAAGCCAGTCGAGTGCCTCGCGCAGGGGGGCCCTCCACTGCTGGTTCCATCCCGGGTTTCCGCCCGTATTGCATCCGCAATTGTTTTTCCATCTTTCGACGCCATGGGCGCAGCTCCAGGATGTGTTGTCAAGGATCTGCACCTCATGGGTCGGCTGGTTCTTTTCGAGATATTCGCCGAAATTGGTAAGGCTTGCAAGCCCGCTATTTTCTATATGGTGAAGCGCAGCTGCCAGGGCCATGTCACCAAACTTGTGATGATGACCGTAGGTTTCGCCGTCAGTAGCGATATTGACTATTTGGGTCCACTGTCTCTGATCAGAGAAGCCGCCCAGCAGGCGATTTGCGAAGTCCTCACCCCTGCCGAGCAGATTCTCAAAGGCTACCGCTCTTGATGCCGGGCCTTCATAAAAAAAGACGCTCAGCCTCCGCCCTGACGGGAGCAAGCAGAGATACGCCCTTGAAGGATCAATCTGCCCCCCGCTTACATCCTTCCACTTGCCTGTCCCGATC
Organism: Candidatus Sulfobium mesophilum; assembly: GCA_037916395.1. Classification (GTDB taxonomy): domain Bacteria; phylum Nitrospirota; class Thermodesulfovibrionia; order Thermodesulfovibrionales; family UBA6898; genus Sulfobium; species Sulfobium mesophilum_A. The sequence goes on along the minus strand of JBAIXS010000327.1, from coordinate 1,555 downwards.
TTTCTCACCCTTGATGCCTGATGCGATGCGAGAATAGTGAACTTTATGCCCTCTTTCGCTAGTATGTCCAGTGTCTCCAAGTCGACCGCTGTTTCGGGAAGCCACATACCTTCGGGCGACCGCTTATACCTGTATTCAAAATCCCTGATCCCCCATAGTATCTGGGTGCGCTTGTCGCGTGAATTCGCAAGGGGCATAATAAGATGGTTGTATGCCTGCGCAAGCGCATTGCCGTGCCCCGAATGCCTCTCGACGCTGTAACTGTCGGCATCGAGGACCGCTTTGTATATCGCCGCTGAATGGGCCTGCATCCAGGAAAGCAATGTGGGACCGAAATCGAAGCTGATCTTTTCGTAGTTGCTGACTATGTCTGTTATGCGGCCTTCCCCGTCCAGCAGCCTGGAGGCGGAATTAGGAGCATAACACTCACTCGTAATCCGCTCATTCCAGTCGTGGTATGGATAAGAGGAATCCTGTATTTCTATTTCTTCGAGCCAGGGATTTTCCCTTGGCGGCTGGTAAAAATGGCCGTGGATGCAGACGAAGCGTTCCATCTGAAGTCTATTATCTCTTAAATCGCTCATATTGCCAAATCCGGTCGGGCCCTGAGGAAAACCGGTTCACGAAGCATCCCGTCTTTCGTTATGGAAGCGTACTGCACCTCGCACAACACTCTGGGCTCAATCCAAACTGTCTGCGCATCATCGACCGGCTTCTCCCTGATCGGCCTCTTTACCCGCTTAATGTTCTTCAACATGGCAAACGTTTCCCTCATCGACTTCATATCAAATCCGGTTCCCACCTTGCCCACATAACGGAAGGCATTGTCTTGGCGTAAAGCCAGTTGCAGCGCCCCAAACAATGCTCTGCGGTCGCCCTTCCCCTTCGTATAGCCTATGATCACACACTCAGTCGTCTGCCGCTTCTTTAGCTTCAGCCACTGCGTGCTTCTCGTGCCGGGTTGATAAGTGCTGTTACGTTCCTTTGCCATGACCCCCTCCAGCCCCATTTTTGAAGCGGCCCTGAACAACTCAGCACCCTCAGCGACCGCCTCACTTACACGGTAAGGCGTGCCGCGTTTTATGGCGTCCTCCATCCATGCGCGGCGGCGTGCCAATGGCTCCTTTACGATCGGCCGACCGTCGAGATAAAGACAATCAAAGACATAGCATACCGCCGGATACTTTATTATTGCACGGTCAACGGCGCCTTTATTGTTTTGCTGAATCCTGTGTACAACGTTTCTGAATACCGGCCTCCCTTCATCATCAAGACAGACAATCTCAGCATCGAATAGCGCCGAAGACGCCCTGAATGCCTGCTCGGCTATGAGGAGTTCCGGGAACTTGCCGGTCAGGTCGAGCTGATTCCGGCTGTGGATTCTCAATTCACCTTCGTCGAGTGCGATCATTGCGCGTATGCCGTCCCATTTCACTTCATAGATATAATCCTTTGATTCCGGCGGCCGGGCGGCCGATTGCGCCAGCATCGGTTCGATGGGATCGCGCAGCCAGTCAACCTGAGGCTTGTCCAGCCGCTCAAGAAGCCATTCGTT
>JBAIXS010000326.1:0-4970 GCA_037916395.1 Candidatus Sulfobium mesophilum | reverse complement strand
GTTTCCCTGGACATATTAAGCATTTTTGCTATTTCTCCACTTTCTTTTCCCTCTTTTATGAAGTTGACTACCTGCATTTCCTTCGGTGTCAGGCCCGAAAGACTGAAGGACGGTTCCGGAGAAAAGGAGGAGATGATCGTCTTTAGGTTAGATTCGAGGGTGTCAAGGTAAATGACCGCGTCTGCTGCCTTGTCAGAGTTTCTCACTTTGCCGATATAAGGCAGGATCAGATTCTTGACATCCGAAAGCATTCTTGCTTCAAACACCTTTCTTTCCTGCTCCATCTGTTTCATCAGTCCCTTCAGTGCGGCATTGCTCTCGACAAGTTCCTCTGTCCTGGCCCTCTGCAGCCTCTCCGATTCCAGAAGCGCTGCTTCCACCTGCTTTATTTCGCTGATGTCAAGGATCACAGATTGTCTCGCAACCGAGCCGTTTTGCCAGCGCAGAGGCGCATTGACCACATAATACCAGCGGTTGTCGCGCGGGTCCTGCATCTCCCAGCGCGTAATATCGCCTTTTAGCACCCTGTCCCTTTCGCACCATGGACATGGACCATTACGCCTGTGCATGACCTTATAGCAGACCTCTCCGGTGGCATCACGGCCGGTCCTCTCGATCAATTTGCCGTTCATGAACTCTATAAGGTAGTCCTTTGAAGTCACATAATAAAATCCCTCAAAACCAGCCATAATCTTGCTCAGACGGGATTCCTTCTCATGAAGCGTAGTTCTTGTCCTCCGATACTCAATAGCCCATGCAAGAGCATTGGCCATCGCGTTAAGAAATTCCTCCTCCTTCTGGTCACGGAGATGTCCGTTCCTTACGTGGACGTTAATCACGCCCAGCGTTTTTCCGCTATACACTATCGGCACGCAGTAATGTCCATGGGGGCCCATCCCTTCGTGTTTTATTTCGTGGCGTTCATCCAGGCAACTGGCAAATTGCGTACTCTGGGTCAAAGCGGCGCGGCCGCAGAGGCACGTTCCGAAGGGGACATGCCGGCACTGTTTCCTGAGCGACTCCGGAAGCCCTGCCTGGGCCTTCATAACCAGGCCCTTTGAGTTGTTGTCCTCAGAGAGGAAGATGCTTCCGCTCGATTCAAAAGCAAGCCAGGGAATAGAAAGGATGAGTTGAAGCGAATGCATCAGTACATCCTTTATGGAGTCCTCCTCCATAGAACATTGAAGCATCGAGCAAAGCGCCGAATGAATATCCCCCGCCCGTCCCATCTCATGCCCGTTGTCCCTGTTATGAGTCCGGGGCGTTTTCACTTCGCCGCTTCCCAGGACTATTTCGACAGGTTCAGCGTTGTACCTTTCTGCATCTGAGCTGATTTTTTCTTCTGACATTATTTCTCCTCTTCTGAAGGCATCTGAAATCTTTTCGCCTCAGAGCCCGCCTTTTCCTATCCCACTGTCAAAAAAGGCGGTCACTACCTTCGGATCAAAATGTATGGACGCCTGCGACCTGATATAACTGAACACCTCATCTTCAGGCAGGGCGCCACGATAAGGACGGTCTGAGCACAGAGCGTCCCAAACATCCACGACAGAAAAGATTCGGGCCGGCAGCGGAATGGCCTCCCCTTTCAATCCCTTCGGATAGCCGGTGCCGTCCCATTTCTCGTGGTGACAATGCGGTATGTCAAGGGCCAGCCGGAGATAGGGGATCGTCGAGAGAAGGTCATGCGCAACCACCGGATGACGGCGCATGATCTTCCATTCCTCCTCATTCAGCGGGCCGGGTTTAAAAAGTATGCTGTCAGGTATGCACAACTTTCCGATGTCGTGCAGGAGGGCGCCCCTGTAAACGTGGACGAGTTCCTCGTCCTTTATGCCCATGCTGCGCCCAATCTGACTGGTTGCGACAGCGACACGCTGGGAATGCCCCTCGGTTACTTTATCTCTCATGTCGAGCGCCCTGGCCCATCCTTCAATGGTTGAGTTATACGCAAGACTGAGATCGATATTTGAGCGGCGCAGATCATTAAACAGGGCCGCGTTTTCGATGGCTATGGATGCCTGTAGTGACAGAGATTCAAGGAAATCGAGCCATTCAGGCTCGGCGCGGACCGGGCCGCGGTGAAAAATCTCCAGCACACCTTTGACCTGACCCTTGGAAATAAGGGGCGCCGCAAAGTATGCCTCGAATTGCTCACCCGCCTCCTTAAGCCCTTTGAAGCCAATAACCGCCTGCAGATTCGGGATATGTATGATCCTTCGTTCGAGGGCGGCCTGTCCGGCAAAGCCCTCTCCCATCTGAAGCCAGGTGCGGCAGATTGTCCTGGTGCGGAAACCGCGGCTGGCAGTATGTTCCAGGGTTTGACTGTGCTCCTGGTAAAGCAGCACCGCCGCGGCGTCAACGTGCAGGTTGGAGGTGACCTGATCAAGAAAGACATCGAGGGTGACCCGGAGGTCAAGACTGGAGTTTATAGCCATATCTATGGAGCGCAGTGCCGTAAGATGCTGCAAGCGCTGTTCGGTTTCAGAATGCAGCAAAGCCAATTCGTGCTCGCCTGCTATTTTTACGGTAATGTCCCGCGTTGTTTCTATAATCCCCCCGAAAACTCCGTCGGCATCCGGCCAGGGTGAGGCCGTTATCTCCATAGTCCTTTTTTCGCCGTTTACAGAGCAATGTTCGTGCACCACGGAATAAGTCTTGCCCGACTCCCTGACCTTATCGAGGGGGCAGGGATGCTCTTGATCATGGCAGGGCGCACTTTTGTTGTGGGAGACCTCATAGCAGCGCAGAGGCCCTTTAGTCTGGTCATTGCTGACAGCGGTCTCTCTTGCCGCCTTGTTCATCAGTTTTATATTGCGATCGTTGTCTATTACCATTACCGGGTCAGGCAGGCCGTCGATAACTGCCTGCTGGAATATATTAGCGGCGCGTATCGATTCCTCGGCCATCTTACGTTCTGTAATATTGCGGGAAAACTCAACTACGAAAACAACCTCGCCTTTATGGTCAAAAACAGGCCAGGTACTGGTTTCGGTCCAGACACGGCTGTTGTCCGGCCTGACACTGGATCGCTCCCTTGTGCAGGGCTTGCCCGTCATGCGGGTTTCTCCCACCGGGCAGTCATCACATGGCTCAGTACTACGCTGGAAGACCTCGTAGCAGTGTTTTCCGACCATGGCATCCAGTGTTACATGATGCAGCCGGGCCCTCGCCTCATTTGCCCAGACTATGCGGTACTCGCTGTCGATAATATCGAGCGGTTCTGTAACCGCCATCAACGCCTCTTCTGCAAGATATGGAGGAAACTTTATTTTTCCAGGCATTTCCCTCTCTCTGATTTTGACTTCTCTGCTGCTTTGCAGAGTGCTGCTTTTCCTGCATGATGCCGCTTTTTTCAGACTTCCTGCGCTTTGCTTAAAATGCATAAATTTCCTCAGACAATTCTGCTGTTCACATTTAAGATTATTATTTGCAGCAGACGCAGTAAAGTAGGTCTAAATAGCTACTAAGGAGGGAGCAGAAATAGTTCTTCCGCCAGGGCGACTGACAGTTTTTTAGCGTATTGTCAAAAACTTAGGCGATATTAAGGACAAAACCGGCTTTCCACCGGCGGGGGATATTATCCGGAGGAATAAACCTATTCCTTGAAGGACAGAAGGTATGACCTGAGATGGACCCGCTTGGCATAGATATTCAGTTTCTTTCTGATATTTTGCCTGTGGGTCTTCACCGTTTCGAGAGACATATTCAGCATCTCAGAAATTTCCTTGTTCTCTCTGCCTTCTCTGATAAGATTGGCCACCTGAAGCTCTTTTGGGGTGAGACAGATAAACGCTGACGACATTCTTACTGAAAAAGGAGAGACGATCTCTTTCACATTCGCCTCCAGGATATTAAGATAAGCCAACTCATCAGACATGGCCCTGTTTCTTTTGAGTCTTTCTATATAGGGCAGGATAAGCTTATTGACATTGGACAAAATCTTCTCTTCCATAATTCTTTTCTCGTTTTCTATCTGTTTCAGGAGGACCTTCAGGGCTGTGTTGCTTTCGATAAGCTCATCGGACTGTTCCCTCATTTTTTTCTCCGATTCCAGGATCGCTGCTTCCATCCGTTTACGCTCCGTGACGTCGCGGAAAACCAGCACAATCCCTCCCATGATGCCGCCCTCTTTCCTGATGACCGAAGCCGTCTCATCGATAAACAGTTCCCTGCCGTCTTTGTCGATAAGTACAGCACTGCTTCTGGCGCGCGCACCATTGTCCCTGCCGACCATTTCCAGAAGCTCGCCCATTTTTGAGGCGCGAGTTTTTTCATCAATTATATTGCAAATCTCCGACACATTTTTGCTCATCGCGTCCTCACGCTTCCATCCGGTCAGCTCCTCAGCAACGGGATTCATAAAAACTACCGAACCGGTTTCGTCAGTTGCCAAAACAGCATCCCCTATGCCCTTCAGGGTGGCAGACAGCCATTGTTCACTTCTTTTCAGCTTCTTCTCCATCTCGTGCTTGTAAAGAGCCATTTCGATAGTCACAAGCAGTTCCCTCTCCTGGAAGGGCTTCAGAAGATACGCAAAAGGCTGCGTTACCTTTGCCCTGAGAAGCGTATTTTCGTCGGCATAGGCTGTAAGGTAGATGATCGGGACATCGAGGCCCGCGGTGATACGTCCGGCCGCTTCCACGCCGTCCATCTCCCCCTCAAGCATAATATCCATTAACACAAGATCGGGTGACATTGCCCCCGCGCGCTGCACAGCCTCCTCGCCTGAGGCAACGACGGCAACCACATCGTATCCTTGTTTAGTTAATCTTTTTTCGAGACTCATTGCGGTGATACTTTCGTCCTCAACGATCATGATCCGAGTCTTAGCCACCGGTTATTCTCCTTTTCTTTTGTTCCAGCTGCCGGAAGGTGATTTTGAATGCAGTCCCGCAGCTTCTTATCGACAGATCTTCCTGCCAGGCAAGAACAGTTCCTGAAAGCGCCAGAGGGACCATGGACAGACC
>JBAIXS010000325.1:0-4720 GCA_037916395.1 Candidatus Sulfobium mesophilum | reverse complement strand
AGGGGATATGTATCTATTTTTTGACACTGAAACAACCGGGTTGCCGAGAGACTGGAGCGCGCCAGTTCCCGATCTTTCCAACTGGCCGAGGATGGTCCAGATCGCTTGGCTGCTTTATGACGCAGGCGGAGCCAGGGTCTCGAAGAAGGAATATGTCATAAGGCCGGAGGGCTTCAGTATCCCTCAGGAGGCGACAAAGATCCACGGCATTACCACCGAAAAGGCTTCAGCTGCCGGTGTCTCCTTGAGGGCCGTGCTTGAAGAGTTTTCCGCTGTAATGGAGCGGGCCCGTTATCTGATTGCGCACAATATGCGTTTCGATGAAAAAATTGTAGGCGCAGAGTTTCTCAGGGAGGGCGTCACGCATAAACTTTTCGAAGCAAGGAAAATCTGCACGATGACTGAAACGACAGAATATTGCAAGCTCCCCGGCAATTATGGTAACAAATGGCCTAAGCTTTCCGAGCTTCATTTCAAATTGTTTAACGAGACATTTGAAGAGGCGCATAGCGCAGCTGTTGATGTTGAGATATGCGCAAAATGCTTCTGGGAGTTGGCAAGAAGAGGAATTTTAGCGGCGACTTAGCTCGAAGAAATATAATTGCTTCGCAGGCACGCTTCTAAACCTTTATAACTCGTTTTCAGAACCAGATTTATCAAAAACAGGCAGCCAGCGGTCTTTAAACTGACCGAATCCCTTCTCTTCAATCGCTGTCCGCATCTTTCTGAAGAAATCGAGATAGAAATAGAGATTGTGATATGTATTCAGCCTCATCGAGAGTATCTCTCTTGATAGAAAGAGATGCCTCAGATAGCCTCTTGAGAAGTTCCTGCACGTATAGCATCCGCACTCAGAGTCAAGCGGGCCCTCGTCGTACTTGAATTCTTCCCTCTTTATGCTGATTCTGCCTGTGCTCGTAAAGAGCGTTCCGTTTCTTGCGTTTCGGGTGGGCATTACGCAGTCAAACATGTCGAACCCTGCGTCTACAGCCCTTAGCATATCCCCCAGATCGCCAATGCCCATCAGATACCTCGGCCTGTGGGCAGGCAGAAGAGGCGCGCTATAGTCGATGATCTCGTGCATCTCCTCTTTTGTCTCGCCAACACTCACCCCGCCAACTGCGTATCCGTCGAACCCGATTCCGATGATATCCCCGGCGCTCTTATGGCGGAGGTCTTTGAACATTCCTCCCTGCACGATCCCAAAAAGCGCCTGTCCCTCATTTTGAAGTTCCCTGCACCTTTTTGCCCACGCGGTGGTAAGCTCGACAGATTTCAGTGCATATTCGTATGTTGAAGGATAGGGTATGCATTCATCAAAGGTCATTGCGATATCCGAGCCGAGAAGGCCCTGTATCTTCATCGCCTCTTTCGGGCCTATGAAGTGGGGTGAGCCGTCTATATGTGACCTGAATTGCACCCCCTTTTCTTCTATCTTCCTCAGGGTGGAAAGGCTGAAGACCTGGAAACCGCCGCTGTCGGTAAGAATAGGTTTGTCCCAGTTCATGAACTTATGAAGGCCGCCAAGCGTTGAAATAACATCAGTTCCCGGCCTTAAATAAAGGTGATAGGTATTTCCCAGAAGTATCTCTGCGCCTATCTCCTTCATCTCATCCGGCGACATCGCCTTTACGGTCCCGATAGTTCCAACAGGCATGAAAGCCGGGGTATTGATAAGGCCCCTCTTTGTCTGAATCGTGCCCCTTCGCGCGTTGCCGTCGCTGTTTATAATCCTGAAGTCCAAAACCTTTCCCTTGTCAATAGATTTGCGACATTTATTATACGTTAACTTTCGGGTTGCATAAAACAGGTCTCATGTCGTAGCTTCAGAAACTGACGAGCATCAAGATGATACCTTTTGCTATCCTTAGTTTACCGTCATTCCCCGGCTTGACCGGGGAATCCACTTTTTTCGTCATGCGAGGGGTTCTTAGTCGTGCATCCTTTTTTTAAAAAACCATGGATTCCCGCCTGCGCGGGAATGACAAGAAGGGGCCAGGCTCCAAACTGGGGGAGGCAAGTAAAATACCTTTCTTGACTTGTAAACAGACCCTCGGATAAGATAGTATGCTGTGTGAATATCATCCTCTGTGGCCTTTGTAGCAGCTGGTCAGGGGGATTCAGGAAGGTATTTTTCAGGTGAAAATTGCCCTGGGTTGCGACCACGCCGGATTTGGACTAAAAGAAGAGATCATAAGCCTGCTTAGAAGTCTCAGCTTCGAGTTTGACGATTGCGGCACAAATAATACGGAATCTGTTGATTATCCCGATTTCGGAGAAAAGGTCTCCGGGCTTGTCTCTTCGGGGAAGGTCGACAGGGGAATTCTTATATGTGGCACAGGCATAGGCATGTCGATGGTGGCAAACAAATTCCCTAATGTCAGAGCAGCACTCTGTAATGATCTTTTCAGCGCAAAAATGAGCCGCCTCCATAACGACGCCAATGTTTTGGTCATGGGTGGAAGGATAATCGGAAAAGACCTTGCGTATGAAATTGTAAGGACGTGGCTTTCAACGCCTTTTGAGGGCGACAGACACCTTAAAAGGCTTAATAAGATCAAAAAAATAGAGGAAAACGTAAAAAGCTGATGGAAATGGATAACCTTAGACGGACCGACCCTGAGGTGTTCGGTGCAATCGAGAAGGAAAGATGCAGGGAGCATGAGAAGATAGTCCTTATCGCCTCTGAGAACTACGTGAGCAAGGCGGTGCTCGATGCGCAGGGTTCCATATTTACCAATAAATATGCCGAAGGATACCCGGGTAGAAGATATTACGGCGGATGCGAATATGCCGACATAGTGGAAAACCTCGCCATTGAAAGGGCCAGGGCGATATTCGGTGCGGAGCACGTCAATGTGCAGCCCCACTCGGGGTCGCAGGCGAATATGGCCGTCTACTTCGCCGTCTTGAAGCCCGGAGACAAAATCTTAGGCATGGACCTCAGACACGGCGGGCACCTATCGCACGGCGCGTCTGTTAACTTCTCAGGCGCTCTGTATAAGAACATACCTTATGGAGTGAATAAAGAGGGCCTCATCGATCATGACGAGGTCAGGAGGCTCGCGCTTGAGCATAAGCCAAGGATGATTGTTGTAGGCGCCTCAGCGTATTCCAGGACGCTCGACTTCAAGATTTTCTCCGAGATAGCAAAAGAATGCGGCGCGTATCTCATGGCGGACATCGCCCATATCGCAGGGTTGATCGCCGCGGGGCTGCATCCGTCACCGGTCCCTTACGCGGATTTTGTCACGACCACGACTCACAAGACTCTGAGGGGTCCCCGCGGAGGTATGATTATGTGCAAGGAGGAATTCGGGAAGGCCGTGGACAAGATGATATTCCCCGGAATACAAGGTGGACCGCTCGTCCACATCATAGCAGCCAAGGCGGTAGCTTTGAAGGAGGCTATGAGCGAAGACTTCCGCTCTTACCAGAAGTCTGTGATCGATAATGCAAGAACACTCGCAAAGGAACTTGTCAAACGCGGCTTCAGCATCATCTCCGGCGGCACTGATAATCACCTTATGCTTGTTGATCTTACCAGTAAGGGAACTACGGGAAGGGACGCTGAACATGCGCTGGACCAGGCCGGCATAACAGTGAACAAAAATGCTATACCTTATGATGAGCGGCCGCCGGCCGTAACGAGTGGTATACGGCTTGGGACGCCGAGTGTTACGACTCGGGGCATGGGAACTGCCGAAATGATAGAGATTGCCGACCTTATATCAGGCGTAATTAATAATAGTAAAGAGCCTGAAGCTATCAGGGCCAATGCCCTGAGGGTCGGGAAACTTTGTGACAGTTTCCCTATTTACCGTTAAGGCGAGATAGTTTCCACTGGATAGTGTCTGTCATCTTGTCCAAAATGGAGAAGGAATATGGCTGAACACCTCATAAACCCAGCGAATCGACATGATATTGATATATCAGGCCTTGATCCGATATCCCACGTTACCAGGAATATTTTGAATAGGTGCTTGTCGAGATGCCCGGTGTGGATTAATTTTATAAGGAGTCGTCGTTGCGTTTATTCGGCATCCAGCCATATTTTTGAATATTTTGGACAGCAATGAGTGCCTGTGTAGGATTATGAAATGTCCGTTTTGCGAAAACCTCGAAGATAAAGTCATCGATTCAAGGACAAGCAAGGAAGGTAACGCCATCCGCCGCAGACGGGAATGTCTGAAATGCGGCAAACGTTTTACTTCATACGAGCGCGTCGAGGATGTCGTCCCAATGGTAGTCAAGAAGGACGGCAGGAGGGAAACTTTTGACAACGGCAAAATAAGAAAAGGCCTTCATATTGCCTGCAAAAAAAGACCGATCGAGACAGACAAACTTGATGCCATTGTCGACGAGATCGAGAAGAAACTCATCGGCCTAGGGGTGAAGGAGATACAGAGCACCTGGATAGGCGAACAAATAATGTCCGAACTTAAACGGCTCGACAAAGTTGCCTATGTTCGCTTCGCTTCTGTTTACCACCAGTTCAAGGACATCAACGACCTGATGGATGAGGTCAAAACCCTTTTTGATAACAGGGACAGAAAATAATGGCGAGACCGCTTTTGCAGGCTGATTTCGGAAGGACTGTCAAGTTTACAAAATGCCCTGTTTTGTGATATAAAATTAACTTCTTGGGGAGTCGTCCAATGGCAGGACGGCAGACTCTGGATCTGCTTATAGGGGTTCGAATCCTCTCTCCCCAGCCAAC
>JBAIXS010000324.1:0-2216 GCA_037916395.1 Candidatus Sulfobium mesophilum | reverse complement strand
AGTGTATTCCCGTGCGCCACGAGAAGCACCCTCTTGCCTGATCTTATGGCAGGCCCTATATTCTCCTGCGCATACGGCAGAAAGCGCGCGATGGTATCTTTCAGGCACTCGGTAGCCGGAAGGTCTTCTGGATGGAAGGCGGCATACTTAGGGTCGTAGCGCGGGTGCCTGGGGTCATCCAAATTGAGTGCAGGAGGAGGCACGTCGAAGCTCCGGCGCCAGAGCTTCACCTGCTCCTCGCCCATTTCAGAGGCTGCCTCAGCCTTGTTGAGTCCCTGCAGCGCACCGTAGTGACGCTCGTTGAGACGCCAGTTGTTAACGACCGGGATCCACATGAGGTCCATCTCCTCCAATACGATCCAGAGTGTCTTGATCGCCCGCTTAAGGACAGACGTATATGCAACATCAAAGGTGAATCCTCCTTCTCGAAGAAGGCGTCCTGCCTGTCGCGCCTCCTCGATCCCCTTGCCAGAAAGCGGCACATCGGTCCATCCAGTGAAACGGTTCTCTTTGTTCCAAGTGCTTTCGCCATGCCTTAGTAAAACGACTTGCTTCATAATCACCTCCTGCTGTCACCGCGTCACGAACATATCTCAGACTCCGGCTGCAGCGAACGCATCACTGACAATCGCCACTGCCTCTTCCTGTATCATTTGCAGATGACTTTCACTCAGAAAGCTTTCCGCATAAATCTTGTAAATATCTTCAGTGCCTGACGGACGGGCCGCAAACCACCCGTTTTTCGTAATCACCTTGAGCCCCCCGATCTCTGCATTATTCCCCGGCGCACGGGTCAGCTTTGCAGTAATAGTTTCTCCAGCGAGCTCCGAAGCGGTAATCATTTCAGGGGAGAGATTCTTCAGTATCGCCCTCTGCTTGGCCGAAGCCGGCGCGTCGATCCGCGCATAATAGGCTTTCCCGAATTGATCTTCGAGTTCCCTGTAGTGATCAGCCGGGTCTTTGCCGGTCCTTGCGGTAATTTCACATGCGAGGAGGTCCATGATGATGCCGTCTTTGTCCGTTGTCCAGACCTTCCCGTTTTTTCTCAGGAACGAAGCGCCGGCACTCTCTTCGCCTCCGAAGCCGTACGACCCGTCGATGAGTCCGTCGACAAACCATTTGAATCCGACCGGCACCTCGGCAACCTTTCTTCCGAGGGCTGCCCCGACACGGTCGATCATTGATGTAGAAACAAGGGTCTTACCCACCGCAGCGTCCTTTCTCCAGCCCGGCCTGTTCTGGAATAAATACCGGATCGCGACAGACAAATAATGGTTCGGGTTCATAAGGCCCGACCCTCTTGTGACAATGCCGTGGCGGTCGACATCGGTATCATTGCCAAAGGCTATATCAAAGCGGTCCTTCAGTTGAATAAGGCTTGCCATGGCATAAGGGGAGGAGCAGTCCATCCTGATCCTGCCGTCCTTGTCAGCGGTCATAAAGGAGAATGTGGGATCAACAATTTCATTGACCACTTCGAGGTTAAGGCTGTAGCGTTCAGCGATGGGTTTCCAGAACCCTACTGCAGCCCCGCCGAGGGGGTCAACGCCGATCCTGAGACCAGCAGAGGCGATGGACTGCATGTCAATGACATTCCCCAGGTCATTGACATAGGGAGATATGAAATCATGCTGCACAACATTCTCCGTCTTTATCGCCTTTTCGAATGGTATTCTCCTGACGCCCTTAAGTCCTTTAGCAAGGAGTTCGTTTGCCCTGTCTTCAATGACCTTCGTGGCTGCCGTATCTGCCGGACCGCCATGGGGCGGGTTATACTTGAAGCCGCCGTCCTCAGGAGGATTGTGAGAAGGAGTGATGACTACTCCGTCAGCACGCCCCCTGCTTCCGCGTATCTTTTGGTTATAGGTGAGGATTGCATGGGAGACAACCGGTGTAGGTGTATAGGCATATCCCTCCTGCACGCGGAGGTCCACCTTGTTTGCGGCAAAAACCTCTACGGCACTCGCAAAGGCTGGTTCAGACAAGGCATGGGTATCCATCCCGATGAAGAGAGGACCCCTGATCTTCTGAGTTTTGCGGTACTCACAGATCGCCTGGCTGACAGCAAGTATATGCGCTTCATTAAAAATGTTCTTCAATGACGATCCCCGGTGACCCGAGGTGCCGAAAGCGACCCGTTGGCCGGGATCTGAGACATCAGGTTTATATGCATAATAGGCGGCCACAAGCCTCGGGATGTTTGACAGCATTGATCG
>JBAIXS010000323.1:0-1965 GCA_037916395.1 Candidatus Sulfobium mesophilum | reverse complement strand
GAGGAGGGCACGTTCGAGAGGCTGGGCTCGACAAAAACCCTGCGCGTTGACGTACGTCTGATTGCGGCTACCAACAGGGACCTTGCGGGAGAAGTGGAAAAGGGCAGATTCAGAAATGATCTCTTTTACAGGCTCAATGTGTTTCCTATCGTGATCACGCCCCTGCGTGAACGTCCGGAAGATATTCCTCTTCTGGTCTGGGCGTTTGTTACGGAATTTCAGAAAAAGATGGGTAAACGGATCGACAATATCCCCAAGAAAACCATGGATGCCCTTCAGTCTTACGGATGGCCCGGCAATAGCCGGGAACTGAGGAATATGATCGAACGGGCCATGATCGTAAGCAGTGGAAGGACACTGGAAGTGTCATTGCCTGAGAATGGTTATGCATCGCCTTCTGAAGAGGGTGGACTGAACTTGGAGGATGTGGAGCGCATGCATATAATGAGTGTTCTGAAGAGGACCTCCTGGCGTGTCACGGGCGAGGGCGGTGCTGCTGAAATCCTTGGACTAAAGGGGACGACGCTGCAGTCGAAGATGAAGAAACTGGGAATCAGGCGGCCACATTCATAATTAAGAATAAATTGCCGAAATATCGGTAGTCTTACCGAAATATCGGCAGAGTATATTTTTCAAGAACCACTTTACACTCACTCCTTAAAGCACAAAAGCCCTTATTTTAAAGTGATTTAATGCAATAACAGGCGGCATTTTGGTGTGGCAACGTTCTTGCTGCTGAGGATTTACTGGGCACGGATCTGCTTTGCCCGAGACGAAATGACGAAAGAAGCCATCGTGCACCAGGCCGGTTCACCATGCAATCAGGAAATTAAGGACGTGAGGAAGTAAACAGAAGGGGCGATGACAATTGGAATTCTTTGGACATCATGGCTCTGCCGGGGGCAGAAGAACAGCGATGCCACCCGTTGAAAAAAAAGTGCGGATAGCGTGGACCCAGGTGGATGCCATGTCGGCTGACAAATACTTCTCCTATGCAGCGGAACTTCTGAAAGTGAATTCGCCTCATACCACGGATCAGCCGATCCTTGCGAGGAAAACGCTGATCGGTATCGAGCCCGGCAAGAGCTTTGCTTATAACGAGCTCGATCCTGCCGTGCATAAGGCGCTCGCCGACGTACCGGCGGCTGCGCAGAAGCTGATGAAATGGAAAGTGGCGACCCTGGCGCGGGTTGTGAACGGGTGGTCGATGAATACCGACACGATGGGTGTGTATGGCCATTATATCTCAAACGGGCAATCGTTGCGCAGAAAGGCCTTGGCGCCAACCTTCCGGACAATTTCAGGGGTGCCGCGGACGTCGTTGATATGTCCATAATTATATGAGAGACTTTCAGTAAAGCTGAACTAGCGAGTGACAGATGCCGGCTGGGGAGATGGACCGTAAGCTTCGACGCCAGGGATGGCGCATCGGAATCTTCGGTCCGGCAATAAATATATTTTGAGGAGGATGTTATGAAAACTCTGGTTATCTGTATGGTTGTGTTTGTGTGAAGCGGGAAAAGTCTTCAAATTTTTCCAGACGGCAATTTGCATTTCTCGTCATGCTTGCATTCTTGACTGCAGCGAGCCTGTTTTTCTGGTATGAGTATCGGCCTGGCATGGTGAGGGAGAAATGCTCCGTCGAAGCTAAAAAGCGCGCTGAAAATGATCCGTTTGTTTATGAAATCATTTATCGGCATTGTTTAAGAACTCATGGAATAGAGTACTTTGAACCAAAGGAGCAAGAAACCCTGATCTCAGGGCAACTTTCTTCATCCTTACAAAAACGGCTGGACCAAAAACGGCGCGACTAATTTTCAGGGAGATGTCAGAGGATTATGATTGCAAGAGGACTTCGAAAGTCGATCAAAACGCAATTGAATACAGAACCCGGTTTAGGGGGCAATTCAACATTAAGGGGGATAACATGCGTATCAAATTGATTTTTGCTTTGTTGGTTGGATT
>JBAIXS010000322.1:0-2081 GCA_037916395.1 Candidatus Sulfobium mesophilum | reverse complement strand
TGGCGATTGCCGGCCTCGAAGAGGGCGTCATCAGCGATTCCTCCAAGGTCGACTGCAGGGGGGGCATCAACTTCGGGAAATGGCATTTCGGCTGCTGGCGCAAGACCGGCCATCATGTCATATCCCTGCATAGGGCGCTTGTGGAGTCCTGCGACGTCTATTTCTACGAAGTGGGCAGGCAGCTGGGCATTGACAGGATTTACTCTTACGCAACGAAGTTCGGACTGGGCAGCAAAACCGGCATCCCGCTGGGCGCGGAGAGGAAGGGGCTGATACCCAACACTAAATGGAAAATGGAGACAAAGAAGTCCGCCTGGTTTTTAGGAGAGACATTCGTTAACTCCATCGGCCAGGGCTATGTGTCGGCCACGCCGGTGCAAATGGCTGTGATGATGTCGTCGGTCGCCAACGGCGGAAGGGTCTACAGGCCGACCATATTGAAGGGCGCCAGGCCTGAGCTTGTCATGGATGCCGGCGTCAAAGCCGAGACGATGGAGAAGGTAAAAGATGCCCTTAAAGGAGTCGTAAATGAGCCAGGGGGAACCGCCGGTGTTGCGAAATCGGCTGTAACGATCATAGGAGGCAAGACAGGTACTGCCCAGGTAGTGGGCATACGAAAGGAATCGAAGTTTCTTTCCGAAAAATTGAGGGACCACGCCTGGTTCGTTGCTTTTGCGCCGGTAGATAAGCCCCAGGTGGCGATGTCGGTGCTTGTAGAGCACGGCGGTCATGGAGGAACTGCCGCCGCGCCGATCGCAAAAAAAGCAATAGAGGCATATATGCTTCCTGCTGAGAAGAAGAAAGAACAGGCGTATGTTCAAGATTGACAGAAGGCTGATACAGAATTTCGACTGGGTGACTTTCGCCGCGGTGATCGTCATAGCTGTAATCGGCATCATGACGGTCTTTAGCGCAACGCGCCAGCCCGGGGAAACAGCTCAATCCCCCCTTTTCATAAAGCAGGCGATATGGCTCCTGGTGGGCCTTGCCGGGCTGATTGCCTTTGTGAGTTTTGACTATATCTGGCTGAGCCGCATTTCTGTTCCAATCTATGTAATGGGGTTAGTATTCCTTCTTATTGTTCTCATCGCCGGAAAGACCGGCATGGGCGCACAACGTTGGATAAGTCTCGGCCCTATTGCATTTCAGCCTTCCGAGTTTTTCAAACTGATCTTCATCATCATGCTCTCTCAATATCTGAGCCTTCTGCGGAGCGAGATGGGCATGGTGCAACTGCTCAGGGCGTTTTTCGTCATTGCGTTTATTCCTTTTACTATGCTGGTGAAGCAGCCGGACCTCGGGACCGCTATTGTTGTGATCATCATCTTTTTTTCCATGCTGCTTGTAAAAGGGCTTCATCGCAGGGCGCTTGTTCTTGTGGTTATGATAGGGTTGGTTTCTCTCCCTTTTCTTGGGAACATCATGTGGACCGGACTTAAAGATTATCAGAAGAACAGGCTGATAGCCTTTGTCGACCCTGAGGCCGATCCTGCGGGCATAGGATATCATATTAACCAATCCAAGGTTGCAGTCGGCTCCGGAGAGGTTCTCGGGAAGGGGTTTCTGAAGGGGACCCAGGGGCCGTTCAGGTTCCTCCCGGAAAGGCATACCGATTTTATCTTCGCCGTATTCGCCGAGGAGTGGGGGTTTGCCGGCTCAATCGTCCTGCTCGCACTTTACCTTCTCCTTATTATGCGGGGGCTTGATACCGTTAGAAAGGCAAAAGACGAATTCGGGATGATGCTGGCCGCCGGGATTACCATTATGTTTTCCGTCTATTTCTTCGTAAACGTGGGCATGACGCTTGGCATCATGCCGGTCGTGGGCATCCCCCTTCCGTTTATGAGCTATGGCGGGACCGCGCTTCTTTCAAATTTTATCTCTGCCGGCGTCCTCATAAACGTCCGCACCAGAAGGTTTTCCCTCTTTTATTAGGAGCGCTTTTTTTGTTATAATTTAGCTTCACTGAAGGCCGATGTCCTGTCGGCCTGTAGTCTTCAAAGGCGGTGTAGCTCAGGTGGTAGAGCATGCGACTCATATTCGCAGTGTCCGGGGTTCAAATCCCTGCACCGCCACCAATT
>JBAIXS010000321.1:0-6053 GCA_037916395.1 Candidatus Sulfobium mesophilum | reverse complement strand
CAAGCAACATTGTCAGAATCTTGTTCATATCATCCTCCTCATTGTTTTTTTTAAGGCCCAGTCTTTATCAGCCGACTTATGTCAAAGTTTATCAGCAAAAGGTCAGGGTGGCTAGTTTACATCAGGCGTTTATTATGTGAGAATAATATTGCCGTTTATCGCCGGATTTCGTGTCATTAGTCCGGGATGAGCTTTAGTCTTTAAGAGCGTGTGGATTTTTTTGTTGCGGAGGAAGAAGATGGATGCTGATAAAGAGGGTCGGGGAACCGGACATCGGCCTGGATTTTCCGCCTCCTGTCAGTGGCTCATTTTGGCGGCGTCGCTCTTGTCCTTCATTTTTTGTCTTTCCTGCAAGCCCGGGGCTGAAGAGACTCTTTCCGAGGCGAAATATCTTTCTATGTCAAAACAGTGGAACAGGATAGTCCTTGCACAACTCGAGAACGCAGAAGCCGAACTGAGTACAAGATGGAGTACGGGCAAACTTCACTACATACTTGATGTATCTCCCTATGGCGGAAGCTTAGATAGGTATATAAAAGACACACTGGCGGATAACAAGCTTTCCATCCACCTGGAGGATATGGCCGGAATGAATCTGCTTACGGTTGAGATTCCTTTGAAAGAAATGACGTTTGTCACAAACAGCAGAGGAGAACCTCTTGCACTTCAGATGGAGGGCGATGTTCGCTTCTCAAAGCAGATGTACAAGGCCGCCACGGACTGGTCTCTGACGTGCTCTTTCCCCTTCAAACATTGAATCCCTTGCGTTTGTTTGATATCAGACGGATAAGAGCCGGGACTCGTCATATAAGTGGCGGTCCGGTTTAACTTTCTCAGAAGCCCAGGGGTTCCCATTTTTTAAGCAGATTTACCTCATCTCCGGGATTCGGTAGTCCGGCAATCTTCCAGGCGATAACGGGCTCGATGAACTTTTCAACTACGCAGTCCCTGGGCTGGCCGATATTTTTGCAGACGTAGCGTAGAATGGGAAAAAAATTATGTTCCTTGTAGTACTGGCGCAAAAACTTCAGGATGTCCATTTTGTCTCTTGTCAGTTCCCCTGCACCTTCTCTTTCGGCCAGAGCTGCCGCTACTTTTTCATTCCAGTCCTCATAATTGACCAGATATCCGTCATCATCGAGGTTGATCTTTATCCCTGATATTTCAACTACCGCCACTTTGCACTCCTTTTTTTGCGCAGGATTTACCCGTATATCATCCTTTCGTCTCGTTCTCAGCGACCAATCTTCTCCGTCATAATGAGATCATTGGTCTTATGGCTTCCATGGCAGCTGACGCATGCCTCGACCTTGCCGGAAACAAGAACTTTTCCATATGGCTCGTACTTTGCCCAGAACCAGTCCCCGGCAGATGGGTTGTAACCTTTGATTTTATACATGACGGTCAGCGCTGAAAGCTTCTTTTCGGCTGAATAATTCTCCTTTACGATAATGGAGGCGTCGGCCATTTTACCTTTTTTATCTTTTACGGAAAAATAAGCATGGTTGTTCACGTAGGTGGTAAGAAATGACCCGTGGGGCTCCTTGCCCTCGTAAAGCCTTCCCTTTCCCGGCCAGAGTTCCCATTTGTCGTAGGGATTGCCTTTTGTGATGTATTCATACAGCTTCACGGCGTCCGGCCCGGGCAGCGTGGCCATCGTCTCCGACGGTTTTTCCTCATGGATAGCATAGGTGACGGCGGCAAAGCCAATTAGCAAAACAGCAATGCACAAAGCGATCAGCTTTTTTTTCATTGTTTCGTCCTCCGGATTCTGTGGTTTGGAAATCGATGTCACTTTCTAACAACTTATCACGCCGGAAAATATTGTCAATCCCGCCAAGAAGGACTGTCAGGAGGGACTGCCAGGAGGCACTCCGCAGATAGAATAGCAGCCTATAATCGTAATAACTGCGACGATGCTGATTTTTTTAAGAAGAAAGACCGGCTGTAAGTAAAAATGGGGCCGCTGCTTCACTTTTTTTGTTTAGAGATAAGCCTCCTAAGCAGCACTAAAAGATTCCTGCAGATTCCTTTGGGCCTCGGCTTATATAACGACGGATAGATCATCAGTCTGCCGCCCTTGTCCGTCTCAAAAGTTCGATTGTCCACGCCTTTATTATATTAAATAACGAATACTGTTTGATATCTGAGGGCGGGGCTTTGAAGGGCTGGCTGTTTAATGATTAAATGCATAAGGTCATATATCGCTGCATTCTGACAATCTATGAATTAATATAGCGTCAGACGGATCGTGAAATCCCGGACGGTGGAGACTGCCGGGACAAAATCGGGAGAATCCACAATGTAAAGGCCAGGAAACGTCGCAGAAGTGCTAACCTGTGGTTCCGACCTGCGGGAGAAAGGGCTGTACCTCTGAACGCCGTGCGCGCGAGATTTCGCCGAGTCTCTTCAAAACTTTAGCAGCATATGCAGGGTCTCCGCCGGCGTAGCGCCGGAGCGCCTCTCCCAGGTTGTTTGTCTTGGCCAGATACCTCTGAAGAACATACATGCCTGAGTTAATATTTTTCGATATGCTGTAGAGGTCGTCCTGCTCGCTGACGATTCCGTGCATCTTCAGTTCTTCGAGCCATACTTCCGGCATTATTCCCATCAGCCCTATCGCGCCTTTTGCGCTTTCAACATGAGGGTTGAAGTTGGACTCAACAAGACAGATGGCAAGAATCAGGTCGGCATTTACGCTGTTCATTGCCACACTGTAGATCTTCGCAAGAACCTGCTCAGGCATTTCGGAGTGCTCTTTCATCCACTGAAGAATAACCTGCTCGGCCGACTCGCCCACGTCAGCGGTTTGACCATTCATTGAAACACTATAACCGACGCCTGCTCCCTGCCCCGGCGCAGAAACCACATATGCCATAGCCAAAGTTATCACGCTTACAATGCCTATAAAGAGGCATTGCATCACTGACGGACGCCTGTAAATCTTTTTGCAATTGTTTCTTTTTTCTCTCAACATAGCGTACCTCCTTAAAAGCAGGCTCACGGCTAATCTGTAAAGGCTGTCATGTTCCGATGGTATCAATTTAGAATTGCTGCCATTATCACAGCATTTCTAGATCCGGGTGTAAAAGTTTGATGAGCCTGGTTGATTTTATGGAAGTTTGATCCTATATTAGATCATATACATGTTTATCCTGTCAATCTTTTTTTGCAAACATTCGTTGCGCAGCGGCGAATAATCAACGATTGTGAATATGAATTATTTTTTGATACAATTTCTGAACTTCCAGTGAAAAGAAATCTTCTGGCTATAATTTTTATTCTGGCGGGAGCAGTCATGGCCTCTGCAAAGGACGCCGGGCCGTTGTCTGTTAACGTGCGGTACTACGGCAGCTTCAGGAAAATGATTCAGGAGAATCATGCGGAAGGCGTTGTTGAACTTGAAAAGGCGGTTTCTACTCCCCATGTTTATGCGGTGGGAATAATCAAGAATGCCGAGGGGGAAATTACGGTTCTTGACAGTGAAGTCTGGCTGAATTATGGAAGGGATGGCATCAGCAAGACTGTCAACCAAATGAGGAAGGGAGAAAAGGCCTCCCTTCTTATCACTGCAAACGTTGAAAAATGGCAGGCCATGATTGTCTCTGATGATATGTCGGAGAGTGAACTTTTCTCATTTGTCTTTGACCAGGCTAAGAAGATCGGGCTCAATATGAGGGCACCATTCCCTTTTCTGATCGAAGGCAGAATCAGAAAAGTGGTATGGGAAGTTTTGGATGGAACCGATACTGACCAGGCACGAAAAAGCAGCCAGATTTTTTTAAGAAAACTTGTTGGATACAAGGAAGAGGCGCCGGCTGTTCTTCTTGGGTTTTATCCTGGTGAACTATATAACGAGTTTGACTATCCCGGCGAATTATGGCATATCCATGCTGTCTTTAAGGATGACAACAATACAGGGCATGTAAATGCCTTTTCGGTAACGAAAGGGTTCAGGCTCCTATTGCCCGCCCGATAGATAGCACCGAAAGGGAACAGCATCATCGCTCATTTCGTCCTGTGACCGCTAAGGCCTTCGGGATATTTGCACTTCTTATCATGAAATACCACTTTACGAATGCCCCGCTCAGCCTTTAAACTGATCGCCGGGCCGGTTTCAGCTTTTGCAGGTCATAGAGTTGTCGATACCGGTCACTTTTGGCCAGGAGTTGCTCATGAGTTCCCTGCTCCGATATCCGCCCTTCTTCAACCATTAGGATGAGGTCGGCCTTCATGATGGTAGAAAAACGATGTGCTATGATGAAACTCGTCTTCCCTTTCATAAGACGGTCCAGTGTCTCACTCAGCTTTGCCTCTGTTTCGGCGTCCAGTCCTGTGACCGGTTCATCGAGTATGAAAATAGGGGCGTTCTTTAAAATCGCCCGGGCCAATGCTATGCGTTGTCTCTGTCCTCCCGAAAGATTGGAACCGCCCTCTCTGAGAAATGTATCATAACCCCCGGGGAGTCTCACAATAAAATCATGGGCCTGTGCCGCTTTTGCGGAATCCGCCATTTCTTCAGAACTTGCCTCCGGTTTTCCGTACAGGATATTTTCACGGACGGTTCTCTGAAAAAGAAGAGGCTCCTGAAGAACCACACTGATCTGTTCCCTGAGGGACTTGAGCGTATAGCCGCGGATGTCCTTTCCATCTATCAGAATCCGGCCTGCCCAAGGGTCATAAAACCTGAGGAGGAGATTCACAATTGTTGATTTTCCCGTACCGCTGGCGCCTATCAGGGCTACGGTCTCTCCGGGCGATGCTTTAAAAGAAAGGTCCTCTACCACGGGAATGCCGGTATCATATCCAAAGGTTACATGGTCAAAAATTATTTCTCCGCTGAAATGAGGCGCTTCCATCGCATCGGGCGCCTCAATAACATCGATCTTTGTCTCAAGTAATTCCGCAATCCTTTTTCCGCAGACCAGCGATCCGCTGAAATCTATGATCAACTGCGAAAGGCCTCCCACCGGCTTATAGAGGTCCCTCAGATATGAAACAAAAACTATTAAGGCGCCGGGTGTTAAATAGCCTTCAAGCGCTCTCCTGACCCCGAAATAGACAACCAGGGCGGTACCGATGGCTATGATCACTTCAACCGTCCTTCCGAAGCCTTTGCTGACCTTCATTGTTTCCAGCGACGCGTCCATGCTTTCTTCGATTTCCTCGGCGAAACGTTTTTTCTCATCCTCTTCACGGGCAAAGGCCTGGACCACCTCTTTCGAAGCCACGGTCTCCTGAACGAGGGATGCCACTTCGCTCTCTTTATCCCTTTTTTTCCGGGTAAGATCGGCCACTTTCACAGAAAAGTATAGTGAGATGAGGTACAGCGGAGGCGCCACTGCAAGCGCCACCAGCGTGAGCTGCCAATCCAACAAAAACATGGTGACGGCGATGCCCGCAAATGTCAGAAGGTAGTTAGCCAGCGTCTGAATGTGCTGGGTCAGCAGCAGCTTCAGGGAATCGATGTCCGACGTCAGCCGCACAACAAAATCTCCCGACCTGCCTGTCCCGCTTTCAAGCATTTGAAGATGGCCGTAGACCTGCTGCCGTATGTCGTTGACCGCCCTTTCACCGGCGCCCGCCATAAAATATTTGCGCGTGAAGGTGAAAAGACCTTCAAGGAAAAAAATTCCCACAATACCGACACATAAAATAATTAACAGGTTCAGCTTGTCATGGCCGGCAATGGAGCTTAGGAACATTATTCGGCGCGGCATAGGCTTGTTCAGAAGTATGTAGTCAAAGATGAGTTTAAGAGGCCAGGGCTTAAGCAGATTCATGAGCATTGCGGCGAAAAGCGCAAGATATGCCATGACAAATCTTTTCCAGTGCCTCTTTAAATTGGGGAGAAATATCCGATATATCCCGGATACACCCCTCAATTCAAAGCCCTCGAGAAAATGAGACAGGTCCGCCATTACCGGGTAACTTCCGACGAATTCATTTCGGTTTCATGCTGAGATGCGGGCCAGGTGGTGCTCCGCTTCCACCAGCACCCGCCAGAGGTTTTCGCTCTCGCCCAGGTTTAGCTTTATAAGATAATAGCTTAT
>JBAIXS010000320.1:0-5786 GCA_037916395.1 Candidatus Sulfobium mesophilum | reverse complement strand
CTGATTCCTCCCCCCACTACCAGGATTGTTCCTGAACCAGGGGTTGGGGTCTTCTCGTCCGCCATGTCATTCCTCCATATTGCTTCGGTTAACTTGCAGTATGTTAACGGGGACAGACTGAACTGCTGGTCTGTCTCCTAAAACATTCCGGTTGGAGCGGCAATTGCAACACCGTCCACTTCTTTAGTTTGACATTATAGTCTGGCCAATTGGTACTTAGCTAATTTTATAGATTAATAAGAAAAGCTCATTAATTTTCAGCCTGTGAACTTAGCAAAGAAATCCGCCATAAGAATCCCTCTGCCAAATCCGCCGCCGGTTAATCTGCGTGTGCCCAGGCGCCTAATCGGCCCTGGGCACACACGGTGAGCTCAACTACTTAAAGAATCGGATCAGTCAGGAATTATCTGGATGTAATCCTTCTTGAATACCGACCATGTCTTCTTTTCAGGATCGAACTTGGAGTTCACGAAGCACTTCCAGTTCTTCTCGTCTACGAGGTCGAAGTCAGACCTGTAGTAGAAGCCAGGGTATCTGGATTCTTCCCTGAAGAGGATGTGTCTGAGGTGAGACTCTATTGTGCCGAGCCTGTGGTAGTTTTCCCAGGCCCTGAGCAGTTCGTGGAGGTCTCCGGCAGCCATCTTCTCGGAGTCTTCCCTGAGCATGCCGAGGAGGCTGAACGCCCTTTCAAGCATGGCTTTGCTTGTCACATATGATGTTGCAACGCCTGCGCCGTACTCGTCGGCGATCTTCATGAGCCTTCTCTGGAAGCCTGCCGGCTTGATATAGTTCGGGTTCACATCAACAGCCGTGGATTTCTGATAATGCTCCATGAAGGTCTTGACCGGTTTGTAAACGATGTCGGCAAGGTCCTTCGGGGCCTCTTTAAGAGCAGGCTTGAAGTCCTTATTGTCCGCTACGAACCTGGCCATTGACTTTGCCACCTGTCTGCCTTCGGCATGAGAGCCGGAGGAGAACTTGTGGCCGGAGGCGCCTGTGCCGTCGCCTGCGGTGAAGAGACCATTAACGGTCGTCATTTTGTTGTAATTTTTGCCTTTGTACGGGATCTTGTATGCATCAGGAACCCAATCATCGTTCGGACCGGCAGCCCATATACCACAGCAGCCTGAGTGCGAGCCGAGGAGATAAGGCTCAGTAGGCATAATCTCGGAACCGACCTTCTCAGGCTCGGTGTTCGTGCCGGCCCAGAGACCTGCCTGGCCGACCGACATGTCAA
Organism: Candidatus Sulfobium mesophilum; assembly: GCA_037916395.1. Classification (GTDB taxonomy): domain Bacteria; phylum Nitrospirota; class Thermodesulfovibrionia; order Thermodesulfovibrionales; family UBA6898; genus Sulfobium; species Sulfobium mesophilum_A. The sequence continues at coordinate 4,549 of JBAIXS010000320.1, read as the reverse complement.
GGAAGTCTTCCCATGCCTCTGCAAGCAGGTGCTTCACTTCCTTCGGGGTCATGTTGGCAGAAAGGGTTGCAAGAGCAGTAGGCGTATCCATGTAGATCGGGCCTCTGCCTTCCCTCATCTCTTTCAGCATGAGATGGTTTCTGAGGCAGGAAGCAGGTACTTTTGCGAGGCCGTACGGAGGATACTGCTTAAGCATCTCGGCGTTCGTTGACATGTAGTTTTCGCCGAGGGTGTTGGTCGCCTTCGCCTTAAAGAGCAGGAACCATGCGCCGACAGGGCCGTAACCGTCTTTGAATCTTGCAGGAACGAACCTGTTTTCCATCATGGTCATCTCTGCGCCGACTTCCTGGCAAAGTGTGTAGGTAGAGCCTGCGTTCCAGACAGGATACCAGCATCTGCCCATACCTTCACCGGTAGACCTGGGTCTGAAGACGTTGACCGCTCCGCCGCATGCGACAAGCATTGCGTTTGTCTTTATTACATATACTTTATTTTCCCTGACGCTGAATCCGACAGCACCTGCGATCCTGTTTGGCTCGTTCTTATCGAGTACGAGCTTCACGATGAAGCACCTTTCGATAATGTTTTCAGAACCAAGAGCTACCTTAGCTGCCTCTGCCACGATCCTCTTATAGGACTCGCCGTTGATCATGATCTGCCAGCGGCCTGAACGGACCGGTTTTGTTCCGACCTTAAGTGTCGGGGCGCCCTGCGCGCCGTCAACGGTCTTGCCGTCTTCGAGGGTCTTCCAGATCGGGAGGCCCCACTCTTCAAAAAGATATACCGACCTGTCGACGTGCCTGCCGCAGTCGAAGATAAGGTCTTCACGGACGATACCCATAAGGTCGTTTCTGATCATCCTTACATAATCATCAGGCGTGTTTTCGCCGAGGTAGGTGTTGATCGCGGAAAGGCCCTGAGCAACCGCGCCGCTTCTTTCAAGGGCAGCCTTGTCGGTAAGAAGGATCTTCGTGCCTTCAGGCGCCCACTTCTTAATTTCGTAAGCAGTTCCGCATGCGGCCATACCGCCGCCGACTATAAGGATGTCGGTTTCGAGTTCGACTATAGCAGGATCTACCGTTGCAACTAATTCTCCAGATGGCTTATTTGGTAATGCCATATTTCTATTCCTCCTGTTTTATTTATAAAAAATTACTTGCCGAATATCGCCTTAGGCGTAGGGAGCTTATAGCCGTCCACTTCCTCGTCAGAGAGTTGCTCGCTGGACAGGTCTTTTCCCTTGTGAGTTGCATTCTTAGCGTCGATGGAACCTTCAGGGGTCGTCCTGATCGGGAACTTAAACCTCTGCAGATTGCCGTTTCTGAACTGGATCGTCCACATGATCGAGTCAGAGCTCATCATCGGGGAAACCATGCCGCCCAGGGGTACGATATCGGAGTAAGCCCTTACGGAAATAGCGCCCTGCGGGCAAATCTTAACGCATGAGTAGCATTCCCAGCACTGGTCAGGCTCCTGGTTGTATGCCTTCATGCTCTCTACATTCAAAACCATCAAGTCGCTCGGGCAGATGTACATGCACGCGGTCTTCTCGCCGCCCTTACAGCCGTCGCATTTTGCGGGATCTACAAAACTTGGCATATTCTAAACCTCCTATTTGAATTGAATATTTAGTAACCCTTCACTACACGAACCGACAACCGATACTTACTCTTTGCTTCACCCCCTCTCATCATTAGAGGGATAAAGTGGTGGAACCGAGGGTCGCATTTTACTTGCCGACCCGCGATCCCTGGCCGCTAAACCCTGTTTAGTCTTATGCGCCTTCTGAATATTTGTGAACCTTTATCTCAACCCTCTCTGTCAGACCTGCGTAATACTCCCTCAGGATCTCGAGGACCTCCGGACGGCTGAAATGATCAGGAACATCGAGGTTCTCTGAGAGCATCTTTCTCAGCTTCGTGCCGCTAAGGAGAAGCCTGTCTTCCTTGCCGTGCGGACAGGTTCTCATAGAGGCCATCCCGTCGCACTTCATGCAATAGAATGTCCAGTCGATCTTGAGAGGCTTGGTTTCGAGTGCGCCTTCGGGGATCTCGTCAAAGATCTTCTGCGCATCAAACGGGCCGTAATACTCACCGACGCCTGCGTGGTCTCGGCCGATTATCTGATGGCTGCAGCCGTAGTTCTGCCTGAAGAGCGCATGGAGAAGGGCCTCCCTAGGGCCTGCATATCTCATATCAAGGGGATAGCCGGCCTGGATGCTTGTGTCTTTTACAAAATAAAGCTCGGTCAGTTTGTTGATCGCCTTGACCCTGACGTCAGCAGGGATATCGCCTTCTTTCAGTTTGCCGAGGAGTTGATGGATAAGAACGCCGTCGCATGTCTCGATAGCGATCTTCGCCAGGAACTCATGCGATCTGTGCATCGGGTTTCTGAGCTGTAGACATGCAACCGTAGACCAACCTTTCTCCTCGAACATCTTCCTGGTCTCTGCAGGTCTCATGTATACTCCGGCGAACTGCTTCGGGAACATCCCCTCGCTCAACACTTTGACAGTACCTGAGAGATTGACATCTTCCTGGTTCATGACCTTAACCACGCCCGGGTGTTCCATTTCGGTCGTCTTGAAGACCTGCTTGCACTCGTGAGCCTTGTCGATTTTGTATTTGTCCTTTACCTTCATCGTGGCCATGAGTTCGCCGGATTCCTCGTCAATCAGGGCGATTTCCTGGTTCTTCTTGAGGCTGTTCGCCTGTCCTTCAGATGTGGAAACTGTCACAGGGATCGGCCAGAAGGTCCCGTCTGCCATCTTATATTCATCGCAGACCCCTTTCCAGTCGTCATACCCCATAAAGCCTTTTAGCGGGGTAAAGCCGCCGATTCCCATCATTATAAGATCTCCTGCTTCCCTCGAAGTTACTCTTACCTGTGTGAGGGTCTTCGCCTTCTGCTTCTCTTCCTTCAGTTCCTCCCCGGTCAAAAGCAGAGGCATCAATTTCTTTTGCTTCCCGTGTGGGTTTACAAGTGCCATACTCTTCCTCCTGTGTAATAGGTTTATTCTATTAGTAATTCAGTCTTTGCAAACTTAATTACTAAGAAAAGCCGTTGCTGCCTGTTTCCAGGGACATCGCTTATCTAACCTACTGAAACTTGGCCTGCCCAGACAGCCGTCTAAAAGGCAAGGCTCGCCGCATTGTACTGACTCAGAACTCTTACAGACACTTTAAATTGAAACAAGAAATCCAAAACTGTGTGATTTTAAAACAAAAAATATAATAGCATTTGGTAGCAATAACCTTTTAAAACCCTATAACTATATTCCCCCGCATTTTTTTAAGTCAAATTCATATTTCTCATGCATTGATAAAAATTACTTATTAATCTAATTTTTTGATTATATGGTGATTTAAAGTGGAGCTATCCACTAAGTATCTTATTTCCACTTTCAATTTACAACTGTATATTTTAAATAATTAAATAATTTGTCTAAGGCCCTTCCCCTGTGGCTGATGGCATCTTTTTCACTATCGGACATCTCCGCAAAGGTCTTGCGGTGTCCGGACGGGTAGAAAACCGGATCATAACCAAACCCATTGAAACCTTTAGGTTTTCTGGCTATTCTGCCCTCGGCATACCCTGTAAAGGTCTTGCATTTTCCATCAGGCAGGGCAAAAGCTATACAACAGACAAACCGCGCCTGTCGGTCTTCACCTTCCATTTCCCTCATCTCTTTAAGCAATTTCATGAGGTTTTTCCGGTCGTCGGCGTTTTCCCCGGCATACCTTGCCGAAAACACACCGGGAGCCCTCCCAAGTGCCGTGACCTCGAGGCCTGAATCGTCAGCTATCGCAGGACATCCGGTAAACTTTGCAATATGGACGGCCTTTTTCACCGCATTCTGTCTGAAGGTCTTGCCGTCTTCTTCTACTTCGGGACAGCCGGGAAAGGAGTCAACCGTTACGAAGCTTACGTCATATCCCTCGAAAATACGGCTGATCTCCTCGACCTTCTTTTTGTTTCTGGTGGCAAGCACTATGATCATATCGTTTACGGATACTAACTATATAAATAAGGGCGGGATTTGTCAAAGAGATTATTTTATTGCTCATTAAAAAATGCACACCCCGTCCATGGTGAGAAAGGTTCACCCTTACGGGAAATCTATATTGTCATTCTGTGCCTGTCCAGAATCTTTCTTATGCGCAAATGACAGCGAACGGCAAGAAGGATTCCGAACGAGTCGGAATTACAAAAACCAGGGACATAACTAAATGACGGTCATCCGGGTCGTCTATTCAGAAAGAATCTTCTTTTCGTCTCGCCGAACCTCTCGATAGCATATCTGAGCATTGTCCTGGGCATCAGCTTGTAATGCTTCTTCAGGAAATCGTCCTCGGCCCTAATGTCCCTTTTTCCGACTTCTCTCAGCATCCAGCCGACAGCTTTATGAATAAGATCATGATCGTCATGTAGGAGCATTCCGGATACCCTGAGTGTATCTCCAAAGTCATTTTTTTTTATAAAGGCAAAGGTTGCCATAACCGAGATCCTTCTTTCCCAGTGGTTATTCGATCTCGCAAGTTTATAAAGT
>JBAIXS010000319.1:0-4234 GCA_037916395.1 Candidatus Sulfobium mesophilum | reverse complement strand
TGCTTATTTGCAGCAAGATAGCCATCATCATCGATGCCGAAACTGCCGGTTATGAGGATGATCTTGAGAGAAGGATACAGATTCTTTAGTTTTCTGGCGCAATCTACGCCGTTGAGTCTTGGCATTTGCTGGTCCATAAAGATTAAGTCCGGCAATGCATCCGGATCGATGGCGTCGAGAGCTTCCATTCCATCTGAGGCTTCCAAAACAGCATGCCTGTTAAGTTTCAGTACTTCCTTTAATACGCTTCTGACCAGATATTCATCGTCCACGACTAATATAGTAGCCATTATCAGACCTCCGGATATTTATGACTTTTGTTTTTGCAACGAAGGTTGGGCAAAGTCTGTAACTTCTTTTAAAACAGTATTTGCCCATTATCCCGATGCTGGGCACATACCTCGATTCTGATGCACTGCATATTCCGAAATATTCATCTTCATAATAGGGACAACTCATCGGTACCTCCGTTTTTCAAGCATAAAGGTAACATTCAACTGTGAACACAATATGAAGTTAGCAGATGGCAGAAGTGCTTTTCCAATTAAATCTTCTTAATCTCTTCAATTGAGTTTGGGATTTCATGCCTGTCTTAATTTGACAATTGGATAAAATTACTGGTTATATGGGGGGAGAAGGAGACCCATCCCTGCGTGAGCCATCTCCGGGGTCGTACTTCCAGTCATACTGAATTTACTGTTACTTTTTGGGATAGCCTACCGATTGAGCCAGAATAATCTTCTGATCAGGTCGCAACTTCATGGTCCTTGCCAGCGCCTGCCTGTCAATCGACCCGCGCACAACCGTCACCATTCCTTCTGAGGCACAATATAGATAGACATTCTGGCTGATAAAGCCTGTATCCGAAGCTGAATAGAGTTCTTTGTCTTCTTTCGATGCCGCGCCCATTTTTGAAAAGTCTGCTACATAAATAAGATTAACAGGAGCTTCTTTTACAAAATCCTGCCTGCCTGTGGCCTGGCGAATGTCTCCTGAAAGAATAGGTTTCAATGTCTGAGTTTTTGCATCGTACAGGTAGAGACCTTCCGACATAGCGACATAGATATCGATTTCCTGCCAATTGACGGCGGATGGGGCAGTGCGTTTTCCAGTATCCGGGCGGTTTATTCCATAGGCGGCCCAAAGCAGATTCGAGAGTGTCTGAGCGGGTAATTTCTCCTGACTGAATGACCGGGAAGAGCTTCTGTCTTTTAATACCCGCATGAGCGGTTTGCTATCGTTAATCTGAGGGTCAGGAAGCTTGATAGGTTTTTGCTCGTCTGTATAGCCGGCAGCAGCGTACATGAATGAGACAGCCCAAACTATGGAAGCGATAATAAAGGACGTCCTCTGCATGACACTCCTCCTTTAAGTCATTCGAGGTTCATAACAGTTGCCTGATCACATTATAGCAGCGTATGTAGGCGTTTTTAAAAAAGGACGGGTTTGAAGCGGCAGTAAATCTATTTCTTAGATCAGGGCCGACTTTGCCCTCTCGATAAATAATCTCACCTTCTCAATGTCTTTTTTCCCTTTCTCTAACTCAACTCCGCTGCTTACATCTACGCCATAAGGAGCTACATGTCTTACCGCCTCCGTAACATTGTCAGGTGTAAGCCCGCCGGCAAGGATTATTTGCCCGAATTGCTTTGCCTCCACCGCAATGTCCCAGTTAAAGATCATTCCAGTGCCGCCTAGTTTATCAGGAGTATAGGCATCAAGAAGAAACCCTGCGACATGGCGCCCGTATTGGCCAAGAGGGGCAAGGCTATCAAGAGATTTTACCCTGATAGCCTTGACGACGCGTCTTGAAAGCTTGCACATCTCAGGCGGCTCATCGCCGTGAAGTTGAGCCATATCAAGCCGCGCCATAGAGATAATAGCTTCTATGTGTTCGGTGGTTTCGTTTGCAAAGACGCCGACGGTCTGTATGAAGGGAGGGAGTTCATTTATTATCAACGCGGCTTTCTTTGGTTGAACATACCTCGGGCTTTTCTTAACAAATACGAACCCAAGTGCGTCAGCCCCGAAATCGACTGCCGCCATTGCGTCCTCGATGTTGGTAATGCCACAGATCTTTACTCTTACCATAAAAATACAGCGCGAACACAGCGGTTCGCCCCTAAAGATATAAGATATTAAATTACCGGCAGTTTAGCCAGCGCTTCTTTTATCTTTTCATCCGGATATGCATAATCGACAAGCTTGCCTGCAAGAAAGTCCTCATATGCCGTCATATCAAGGTAGCCATGACCGCTGAGGTTGAAGAATATGGTCTTCTCCTTGCCCTCTTCCTTAGCCCGCAGCGCCTCGTCTATCGCCCCTCTGATGGCATGGGAGCTTTCAGGCGCAGGGATAAGGCCCTCTGTTTTTGCGAACTGGATGGCGGCCTCAAAGCAGGCTGTCTGGCCGAATGCTACTGCCTCGATCAGGTTGTCCTTGTATAGCTGGCAGACAAGAGGCGCATCCGCGTGGTATCTAAGTCCGCCTGCGTGGATGCCAGGCGGCATGAAGTCATGGCCGAGGGTATACATCATCATAAGAGGGGTCAGTCCGGCGGTATCTCCGAAGTCATATCTGAACTCACCTTTTGTAAGTGTCGGGCAAGAGATCGGCTCAGCAGCGATGACACGCAGTTGTTTGCCGTTAATCTTATCCTGAAGGAAGGGGAAGCTTACCCCTCCCAAGTTGCTTCCACCGCCGCAGCATCCAATGATGACATCAGGATAATCCCCTGCGAGCTCGAACTGTTTTTTGGCCTCAAGTCCTATCACTGTCTGATGCAGAAGTACATGGTTTAAGACGGATCCGAGCGCGTAATTAGTGTCCTCATGGGTGGCAGCGTCTTCGACGGCTTCGGATATGGCTATGCCGAGGCTGCCGGGACTGTCGGGGTCTGCCTCGAGGATTTTCCTTCCGGAATTGGTTATCGTCGAAGGGCTTGCGTGGACTGTAGCGCCCCAGGTCTCCATGGCGATCCTGCGATAGGGCTTCTGATTGAAGCTGACCTTGACCATGTACACTGTCACTTCGATGCCGAAAAGGCTTCCTGCCAGGGCAAGCGCCGAGCCCCATTGTCCGGCCCCTGTCTCTGTTGCTATCCTTTTTACCCCGGCTTTTTTGTTGTAATAGGCCTGAGGAATTGAAGTGTTTGGCTTATGACTGCCGGCAGGACTCACACCTTCATACTTATAATAGATCTTCGCAGGAGTCTTAAGGGACGCCTCGAGCCTGTGTGCCCTGTAAAGCGGCGATGGTCTCCAGAGGCTGTAGATCTTCAGCACTTCTTCGGGGATGTCGATCCAGCGCTGCGTGGATACTTCCTGTTCGATAAGAGACATAGGGAAGATGGCCTTCAGATCGTCCGGTCCTACTGGCTGCCTTGTACCCGGATGAAGAGGCGGTTTCGGGAGGTTCGGCATGTCGGCCATGATGTTATACCACTTGGTCGGGATATCCCTGTCAGGGAGAATGATCTTTGTCTCTTTCATGATTGCCTCCTGAGTCTTTATAGTATGTTCAGGCTGATTTTTCAAGCTGAGTTAATAGTGTAACATAGCACAATTAAAAGACAAAATGAAAATCCAGGTACATGAAAATCTAGGTGCAGGGGCAGATCGCATCCGCCTCTTTCTTTATGAGGCGGGCTGATTCTGAATCAAGGCCGCTTCTTTTGAGGAAAGTCGGCTCATCCATATCGGCTATCTCCTGGGCCATAATGATGTCGTTTCTAAAAAGGGATTCGAGCGCTTTTTTCTTGGCAGACGGCAGGAGTGTAACGGGGTATAATCTCTTTTCTTCGATAATCTTTTCGAGGCTGCCCCTCTCAGGGTATCTCCAGCTTACGATCTTAAGTCCTGTACATTCCGCATATTTTATTGCGTCAGTCGTGCAGCGGGTATTGGTTACAAGCCAGCCCTGAAGGATCTGCGCCTTGTCGGAATTTGCTTCAAAGGCTTTTCGTATGTCCTGAAACCTCGCGTGAACATATAGCGCGATCTTTATATCAGTAGGGTTTCCGCCTGCGCTGTGGTACTTGCACTCAATGACGCAGTGCTCATTGCCTTTCCGTCCGTATACGTCAACCTCATGGCTCACACAGTAGCCCTGCATAATCTTGTCGACCTCAGTCTCATAACCATAGACCCGCAATACCCTGGCGATATATTTTTCGAACGGATAGCCGGAGGGGCCGAGTGCGGAGAGCGCGTGTTTCAACGAATATTTCATGCCT
>JBAIXS010000318.1:0-9841 GCA_037916395.1 Candidatus Sulfobium mesophilum | reverse complement strand
ATCCCCTTCCTTGAGGATGTTGCCTTCGGACGGAAACCGGCTCTGGGAAAGAAGGTGCTGGTAATCGGGGGCGGCAACGTCGCGATGGACGTGGCCAGATCGGCCAGACGGCTGGGCGTTAACAATGTTGAAATGGTCTGTCTTGAAAGTGCAGAGGAAATGCCTGCCTGGAAATGGGAAGTGGACGAGGCGGTTGAAGAAGATATTCGCATCTCTCACCGTTGGGGTCCGAAAGCGGTGAGCCGCGAAGGAGATACTGTTAAGGGCTTGGAAGTCGTAAAGGTAACGCAGGTGTTTGACACCAACGGCCGGTTTAATCCGGCTTTCGACAACAGCCAGACAAAGTTCATAGAGGCCGATACTATAATCATTACAATAGGCCAGATGGCAAATGTCTCATTTCTAAAGGACAGCCCCGTCCAGGTGGATGAGAGGGGCAGGGTGGTCTGGGACCCTAAAACCCACATGAGCAGCGCAAAGGGCGTATTCTGCTCGGGCGAGGTGGTTACCGGTCCGGGGTCGGCAATCGCAGCGGCGGCGAGCGGCCATCGCTCGGCGATGGCTATCCATCTTTATCTGCAGGGAGAAAAGATCGAAGGTAACCTCCCCTCATATGAAAAGGAAAAGATATCACAGCTTCCGGCTGACGTAATCGACAGGATCGCGAAAGAGCCCAGGATGAAGATCAAACATCTTCCACCTGAGACCCGCTGCAGTTCCTTTACTGCCTTTGAATTCAGCTATGATGAAGAAGAGGCCCTTAAAGAGGCCGGACGTTGCCGGGGATGCGGCGGCGGCGCTGTTGTGGATACGAAAAAATGCATGGCATGTCTGACCTGCCAGAGGGTATGTCCGTATGGCGCCCCGGTTGTCACGTCTGTCTCCGAGATACGTCCGGAATACTGCCAGGCCTGCGGTCTATGCGCGCCGGAATGCCCCGGAGAGGCAATCAGCATGGTGAGTTATGATGTCAGGGAGTTGCGTGACACCATGCCTTCGGTTGTGGGCGGCATTGATCCGAAAAGGCAGGACCCTGTAATAATTGCATTTCTCTGCTCCCACCATGTGGGGGTGCTGGGGTTCAGGCTGCCTGAAAATGTTCGAAAAGTCGCGGTGCATTGTACCAGCCGTATCGACGTGAATGATTTGCTCAGGGCCTTTGAGTGCGGCGCAGACGGCGTGGCTGTTGTGCGCTGCTCCTCAGCAACCTGCAAATACAAGGGTATCGAGGACCGTGTTGCAGCGCGTGTGGGGAGGGCAAAGCAGCTTGTGAGCATGCTTGGAATAGAGGCGGGCCGCATCGGTATATTGACGGCGGATTCTCATGACGGGGCTTCCTATTCCTCGGTTTGCGAGGAGTTCGCTAACGGTATCAGGCAGATTGGGTTGAGGACAAGATAGCAAGTTTTAGAAACTTTTTGAAATAAGGAGCATGGACTATGATAATTGGATCACAAAAGCCTATTGATGAAATCTGGAGCATGGTGAAGGACTTCAAGAAAGTCCTTGTCTTTGCCTGCAACACTTGCGTGGCGATATGCCACGCCGGCGGGGAAAAGGAGGCCGAGACCATAGCGACCCTTCTTAGAATGCGCGCAGGCCAGGAGGGGAAAGCAATGGAAGTGAATTTCACCTCGGTTGTACGCCACTGCGAACCGGAATATTTCGAGCCGGTCATGGATGAACTCAGAAAATACGACCTCATCCTCTCTACCGCGTGCGGCGTCGGCGTTAATTTTCTTTCCGACAGGACAGGGAATATTCCCGTGTACCCTGGCATCAATACCTCGTTCTACGGCGCAGTGGAGTCACCCGGAAATTTTGTCGAGCTCTGCGCCGGTTGCGGCAACTGCATACTTCATCTGACCGGCGGCATCTGCCCGATTGCACGCTGTTCGAAGACCCTAATGAACGGCCCCTGCGGCGGCACGAACAATGGCAAGTGCGAAGTCAGCCAGGATGTGGATTGCGCCTGGTACCTTATAGTGGAGCGAATGAAGAAACTCGGCACCCTTGAGAAACTGGCTGAAATCCAGCCTCCTCGCAACTGGTCGACGTCGCGGGACGGCGGCCCGCGAAGAGTTTCGCTTGAACATATCCGGGCATATGAGGAGCAGGAAGCACAGAAGTCTGAAACGGCGGGAGGTAAGAAAAAATGAAGAGCGAAAGCAATCTTGAAAGAGTTATCCTGAGCGGCAAACCTGCCGTTACGGCCGAACTCGGTCCCCCGATGTCGGCTGACGGCCACGAAGTGACCAAGAAGGCCAATATACTGAAAGGTTTTTGCGATGCGGCTAATATTACCGACTGCCAGACTGCCGTTGTGCGCATATCCAGTATAGCGGCTGCGGTGCTTGCGCTTAGAGAAGGGCTTGAGCCGGTTATGCAGATGACCTGCCGCGACCGCAACCGGATCGGTATCCAGGCGGACCTGCTGGGAGCGGCTGCCCTGGGACTCAAAAACTGCCTCTGCCTCGCGGGCGACCATCAGAAATTCAGCGCGGCGGGGCGGCTGAAAGGGCATCCTGGTGCAAAGAACGTCTATGATGTCGACACCTGCCAGCTCGTAGGCATCCTCAAAAAGATGCGTGACGAGGGCAAGCAGGAAGGCGGCGACCCGTTGGAAGTGGCCCCGAAATTCTTCATAGGCGCCTCCTGGACCCCGATGGGAGACCCGATCGATTTCAGGCCGATGAACCTCCTTAAGAAGGTGAATGCCGGGGCTGATTTTATCCAGACCCAGGGCATTTATGACATAGAACTATTCAGGTCTCAGATGGAGAAGATCAGAAACATGGGCCTCCATGAGCGCACCGCAATTCTGGGAGGCATCATTGTGCCCAAGAGCGCCATGATGCTTAAGTATATGGACTCTTCTGTTGCAGGTGTGTCTGTGCCAAAGGCGCTTATCGACAGGATGAACAAAGCAAAGGCGGCTGCCGGAGAGGACAAGAAGAAGGCCAGGGAGCTGCAGGAGGCCGAGGGACTCAAGCTCACCGTCGAGCTTATCCATCAGGTCCTTGAGACACCGGGGGTCAAAGGCGTGCATATCCAGGCGATTGAGTGGGAGACCGCTATCGAGGGTATTGTGAAGGCGGCGGGGCTTTACCCCAGGCCAACGTTTGAAGCTTAGCATAAGACTGTTTTTAGTTCACAAAAAGGGCAGGCAAAGGCCTGCCCTTTTTATTGACTGAAGCCTAAGGGTGCGATCATGCAAAGGTTTCTTTTATTTACGATCGCGCATTTCTTATGTTATTCTTCTCTATGTAAATAATGCATTCCATGGGATGATAGATGGCCTTTTCAGGGGAATTAGAACACTTACATGTCGTTGAAATAATTCAACTGCTTAATTCGGCGAGGAAGTCCGGCATGTTGTGCGTCAATGGGGACAGGGGCGAAAGCCGGATCATTTTCAGCAACGGCTTTGTTGTCGGCGCAAATCACTTAAACAATAAGATCCGCATTGGCGAAGTCCTGATAAAGATGAAGGCTATAACCCTCGATGATCTGTATCAGGCACTGGAACTTCAGAAAGAAGCCCGAAGAGACCGCAGGCCGTTAATAGCCACATTAATTGAGATGGGCAGACTCAGGCGTGAGGTAGCCGCCAAGGCGCTTAAGAAACTGATCGAGATAACCCTTGTCGAATTGATAGGCTGGAGGGAGGGGACCTTTAAGCTTGATACGAGTGCAATCTTCGTGTCTTCCGAATGCAGCTATCCCATAAGCAAGATGCAGCAGGAGATAAAACTCGACGCACAGATGTTGTTGATGGACGCCCTGCGAATTTATGACGAACGGCAGCGGGACCGACAGGCCGGCAGGAAAGTCATTGACTACGAGGCATTGTATGAAGAAGTGGTCAAGCCGGCGGGAATGGCGGAAAAAGCGGAAAGGGCGCCCGTTATTACCGCCGAAGATTTGGGCCTCGAAGACCTCGACCGTCTGGAGCGGAAAATTCCGGAGTTCCTTCCCGAGGATGAAGTGTTCGACCCGGATGAGATCCATCGCCAAAAAATCAGGGAGGCGCTGAAGGATTTTTCATTTGATGAGCAGGAAGCCTTTATGGCCTTCCTGAAAAAATCTGTGACGGGCAGGGTGGTCCCTGATGCGACAATAAAGAAGGATGAGCAGATGAAGGGCCTCATTTTTTTCAGCGCTGATGAATTTATGAGGCACTCTGTGATGGCTATATTCAATGCCCAGGACGTTCTCGTGTTTGCCATGGATGCTTACGAGGAGCTCGATCGCACAACAGGCCAGTGCCTTAAGATTGGAGTTATGCCTTTTCTTGTATTTGATGACCCCGGGACAGGTGAAGGGACCGTTTCCCGTGAGAATATAGCAGGCATGAGGCAGCAGTTCAGGGAGCGGTATCCGACGGTTCCAATAATTCAGTTAGCCTGTTTCCCTGATTATTCTTTCACGCTGCAGTCTTTTCATGACGGCATCAGAACTGTTATTCCCAGACCTTCCAGGGAATACCGAAAGGCAACGTTTGTCCCCGACGCCATCAATTTTTTTGAGACTTTCAAACCGCATATCGAAAGCCTCTTCCTGGAGCAGACCGCCGAACCTGCTGCGGGTATGCAGAGCACGATCAAAGAACGTCTTCTGGCACTGCGCGATGTCAAAGAACCTTCCGAGGTTTCTCTTTCGCTGCTTAAGTCCGTTTCTGAAACATTTGAGCGATCTATTATTTTTTCTGTCGGGCCGGAGGGACTGTCGGGCGAAAAAGCAATAGGAGTATACGCTGAGAAAAATGCTGGACCTACTTCCGTGACGCGTCTTAAGGTGCCGCTTTCCAGGCCTTCGGTTATCCGCGACGTGGTGGAAAAATCGGCGTTTTTTTTCGGGGAGAGCGACGATGAAGTTTTAAGAAACTATCTCTTTGAGGCGATAGGAGAGCCGTTGAGTCCGACTATCATGCTGCTTCCGATAAAGAGTCACGGCAAGACGGTGATCCTTGTGTATGGGGACTTTGATGCGAAGGACCCGGTGGCGGTTCAATGTGACCTGTTCGAAATTTTGGCCAGTGGTTCCGGCCTGGTTTTGGAAAATGCTCTTTATCGCAGGAAACTCGGCTCGGCAATGAGTTCGTGAGAACATATAACTACGGATAAAATTCAGGGAGAAAGCGCAAATGGACATTGCAACCTTCACACAAATTCTTCAAATTGCCTTTGAAAAAAGGGTCTCCGATATCCATTTTGAGGTGGGCGACCCCCCGATATTCCGGGCCCGAGGCCATTTAATCCGATCGAAGTTGAGCAAACTGACGAAAAAGGATACCGAGTTTATCGCGTCTGCAGTGCTGGAGCAGCACAAAAAGGAACTGCCTGAAGACCTGAAAGAATTTGATACCTCCTACACCGTGGCGGACGTCGGCCGCTTCAGGGTCAGCATCTTCCGGCAGCGGGGCAATGTTGGTCTCGTCATGCGCGTTATCCCGCATCAAATCGGCACATTCGAGGAACTGAATCTGCCGGCAGTATTAGGGGACATTACAAGAGCTCCCAACGGTCTTATACTTGTCTGCGGACCAACCGGCAACGGCAAATCTACAACGCTGGCATCGATGATCGGGCATATAAATGATAATTTCAATTACAGTATCATCACCATAGAGGACCCGATTGAATTTATTTTTTATTCAAACAAGAGCTGCATTATACAGAGAGAGGTGGGAATAGACACCGAAGGTTTTAGCGGAGCATTGAGGGCCGCCATGCGAATGGACCCGGACGTCATTATGGTGGGTGAGATGCGCGATCTTGAAACAGTTGACGCGTGCGTCAAGGCGGCCGAGACCGGTCATCTGGTCCTCTCCACCCTTCACACGCATAACGCTGCCTCCACGATCAATCGTATTGTGGGATATTTTCCGTCGCAGGTGCATGAGAACATCCGCCAGAGGCTGGCTGAGATTCTTGTTGCGACCATGTCGCTGCGTCTCGTACGGGGGAAAAGCGGGGAAATTGTTCTTCCGGCCATGGAGATCATGCACGCGACATCTGCAATAAAGTCCTGCATACGCGAAGGACACCTGGATGACATTGAACAATATATTGAAAAAGGGCGCGATGAATATCACATGCAGACGCTCGACCAGCATCTGATTCAAATGTGCAGGCAGGATGTTATTACTCTTGATGAGGCAAAACGCATCTCACGCTCAACCGACCTGGAAAGAAAGCTGATTTATTCGTAGGGACGGCGCAGTTTCGCGCCAAATGCAGCGTGGTAAATCGGTCCGCCTTACAGCATTGAAACAGCCAGCGCAGGCTCGCCATTGACGATTGTTATTTTAACGAGAAGCCCTTTGATCCTCAGTCTGTAATCGCCGGGCAAAGGAACCGCCAGCCAGTTAAGACGATTGAGGGCGGACTTAAGTACAAGGGAATCGGTGGCGCCCCAGATTTCTCCTAAGCCCCCCTCATCGTTAAAGTAGAAGGTTACCTGGGCTGCACCTTCACGGAGGCCGCCTGTAGTGTCCATTTCGATCTCTCTGTTTAGCCCCTTTTTGATTGACTGAGAAAGATTGTCCATAAAAGCCCCGGCTTGTGCGAAGTACTTATGATGGATCTGCGCAAGCCACACACTGTCCTGAGCAGGACCCGGCATATCAGAAGCTGCAGGCGGGAAGACTTCTGAAGTGTCATTATCTGTTGAGACCGGCCCCGATTTTTCTTCGGCAGATTTTTCTTTATTCAAAGCAGCTTCAGTTCCATCCTCAGCTGCATTTTCGCCGTTTGCCGACGGTATCGGTTCAGCGGCTTTTTCTGCGGCCTTGGGTGATGCTTCAACTTTTCTCTGTGCGACTGCCGAGGATGTTCCAAAGGTATCTGGCGAAAGCGTGACGGAAAAAAAATCTGCGCTCGCCGGATGCAGTCGTGACAGGGCGGCAGCCAGCAGGAGTATGATGACGTGAAAGAAGATCGAAGTTACGTAATGCTCTCTTATGTCCACCGATTATTTTACAACGGGAAGGTGAATAAAATCACCGCACGGCATGCTGTCTGAGGCAGCAATGGGGAAGATAAGCACTAGGCGGGGCTTTTATTTTGACAGCCTGTCGAAGTTTCTATAGACTCGCAAGCTCTTGCATTATATAATTTTTGCAAGTGTAACGCATCTTAACCGTGGAGGATGACATGCAGATTGACCCGAAGACAAAGCTCGATGAACTTCTGTGCAATTATCCATTCTTAAAAGAGTTCCTTATTAAGATGAACCCTCATTTCAAGACGCTGGACAACCCGCTTATGAGAAAGACACTGGGCAGGGTGGCCACACTGAGCCGGGTCGCTATGGTTGGCGGCATTGAATTAGCAAAATTAATGGACGGCATAGCAGGGGAGATAACAGAACGCACCGGTGAGAAGGTTGCTATTGCAGGTGAGGAACAGCCGGAAATGATTGCGGGCCCTGAACAAAGAGTAGAGGCGCTAAAAGGTATCATAAAGGACCTGCACAGGGGAGTTGACGTAAAGACGGTAAAAAAACGTTTCCTGGAACTGATCAGGGACGTTGCACCGACTGAAATAGCTGAGATGGAACAGAGTCTTATCAGTGAAGGCATGCCGGAGGAGGAAGTGAAGAGGCTCTGTGATGTGCATGTCGAGGTGTTTAAGGAAAGCCTCGAGGATAAGGTCGTTCCGGGGTTGCCCGCCGGACATCCGGTTCACACGTTCATGCTTGAAAATCGCGCGGCCGAGGGCATAGTAAGGCAGATCCAGGCAATACATGATATCGCGAAAGACAGAGAACTGCTCAACACATTGCTTGGACAATTATCTTCAATCGATGTCCACTACGTCCGCAAGGAGAACCAGCTTTTTCCTATTCTGGAGGCACACGGCATTTCAGGACCGTCGAAGGTAATGTGGGCGCTGCACGATGACATAAGAATGATGATGAAAGACGTCAGGGGTAAGGCGGAGAAAGGGTCAGTGACCGCGCTTGAAGTAAAGGCGCTTATTCACATGATAAACGACATGATTTACAAGGAGGAGCATATACTGTTCCCGATGGCGCTTGAGACTCTCGGCGAAGGCGACTGGGAAAAAGTCAGAAAGGGAGAGGAGGAGGCCGGGTTTGCCTGGATCAAACCTGTAAAAGAGTGGAGTCCTTCAGATGAGGCTTATCAGGAAACACTGCCGGCCGATAAGGTGGGGAGTCTGACACTTGACACGGGTCTTCTGACAGCCGAACAGATCAACCTTATTCTAAAACATCTGCCCGTGGATATATCATTTGTTGACGAACATGACAAGGTGGCATATTATTCGCAGACGGAGGACAGGATTTTTCCGCGAAGCCCGGGTATAATAGGCAGGACGGTGCAGAACTGCCACCCTTCAAAGAGCGTTCATGTGGTGAACAAAATACTTGAAGAATTCAGGGCCGGTAGGAAAGACAGCTCAGAGTTCTGGATACAGATGAAGGGAAGGTTTATTCACATCCGGTATTTCGCGGTGCGCGATGGAAAAGGCACATACCGCGGGACCCTTGAAGTCAGTCAGGACGTGACGTCCATTAGGGCGCTGGAAGGGCAGAAGAGGCTGCTGGACTGGGACTAAATATTGGACCGACGGCATTCGGTAAGTAAAATTATTTGATATGACGGAGATTATCAACGGCATAACAGGCTTTATTGCTTCCTTTGCCAGTTCCAATCCTGTCATTTTTTATGGCGTGCTCGCAATTCTTGCCTTTCTTATTTACCGAAGCCCTAAATTCTTTCTTGTTGTATTATCTATCGCCCTTCTGGTTGCCGGAATTATATATATTATTTTGGAGATGGCGTCTTCGGGCGTGGCAGAGAAGCGGCGGCTGATTGACCGCAAAAGCCCTATAGAAAATGTCTTCAGGCTCCCCCGATTAGGTCCTTAAAATAAAAGGGCTGTCCGCAGCGCGACAGCCCTTCGTAGACTGGTTTCAACTCAAAACTGAATCAGCCGCCTATATCGCTCAACGATATGTCATCCGACATCCTCGGGGACTGCGCGGGCCAAATGACCTCATGCCCGACCTCTCTTTCAGGCTGCCAGTTTGTAGTGCATGCCTTCGTAAGCCCCTCTATCCTGTCACTGAGTTCGTCGGATATCATATGAAGTTCGTTTACTTCAAAAAAGACCTTTTCCTTATACCCTGTTGACGTATGATCCAGTTTGTTGACAACACCGTCCACTCTAGACTTCCAACCTGCCAATTCTGCCGTTACGTTTGAACAATAATCTTTGATTTCCATGATTTTCTCCTTTTCTTCCGGACATCCATCCATGTCCTTTATTAATATCTCTTTCTCTTAAAATAAGAATATTCTGTTTAGAGAAGAATTTCAAAGGCGAATGGAGACGTTTATCGGGAAATTACGTCGAAATTACGGCATTTAGGACTATTTATATCCGTTAATATAACAATAGCTCTGCTGTAGCCATGTTGGCAGCATGTTAGCGTCAAGAAAGCTATAAACAAGTCACGCAGCCGCCGGATAGACTCTATGGTAGTGGTATTAAGAAAGTCTCAATGATGGAATCTAGATCGAATAAAACGAAAAAAACTAATTATAAAAAATAAGTATTTATGCGGCGATTAAGATCATACTTTAAAGAAACACTGTAAGAATATTTTCTCACAAATATATCGGATCATCAGGCAGGAGAGTAAGCCTCTCACAACCCGAATCAGTTACAGCGTAAGTATTTTCTATCCCGACCGCGCCTTTCTGCGGAAAGACGAACTTTGGTTCAATAGCGATTGTCTGTCCGGCAATGAGAAGGGTCTTGAACTTTTGGGCGATAACAGGAAACTCATCAAGTTCAAGACCTACGCC
>JBAIXS010000317.1:0-20479 GCA_037916395.1 Candidatus Sulfobium mesophilum | reverse complement strand
AGGTACGGTACAGCGCTTGTATCTCCGACTTTACCCAGCGAGACAATGGATGCCTCCCTAACCAGGGGCTCAGTGTCGTCCAGGCCTTCGATAAGGCCGGCAGCTACCCTCGGCCCCGAAAAATTTCCAAGAGAATGAGCAATGCTGCTTTTTATTGCAGGGCATCCATGATGGAAAAAGATGTCTGAAAACATCTGAAGTAAAGCCTCTTCAGCCCGGGGAGTATGTATTTCACCCAACACCCGAATGCCGCGTATCTGGATTCTCCAGTCGGCTGTATGATCCTTTATCAGACCGATGAGGATATCCGTTGACTGAGGGTCCTTCATTTTTTCGAGGACAGCCCTGTTCAGGAGACGGGCCTCCCAATCATCCCGCTGAATTTCACTAAGCATGGATTCGGAGTCCCAGGCGACTGCAGGCCTGCTTGCGAAAAGACAGAGGGTGAAGGCTAAAGCGGCTGCGATTTTTATGATAACGTCAAGTGCGCCTATCCCGGTGTGGTCAACTTCGATGCAGAAATTGCGTCTTTGGAAATCTACTGCCATTACATCTCCTTCTGATTACTTTATTTTTTTTCAATCTATATCTACCACTTATCATAAACGACAGCCGTTAGCAAGAATTATTATTATCGCTACCGGGTAAGCCTTTGGAGAGCTTTGCAGTAAAGCGTGGTATCGTGAGCAGAAATAATTCAGAAAGGTTGCCGGAAAGGGTGAGATTAGCCGGATTAAAAGAAGCCGGCCCAAATTACACTTTCGGCTGTCCCTTCGTTTTGACTTCCTTCTGTTTGAATTTGCGGAAGGCTACAGAAAGTGTGGAGGACTCAGAAATCGCTCCAGATATCAGAATTACGTCCATTATTTCATCAAGAGAAGCGCCCTCCTGAATGGCCCTGTCCATATGGGCTTCGAGGCAGTGCTCACACCTCAGGGCAGATGCTGAAGCCACCGCAACGAGTTCTGCAGTCTTCCTATCCAGGACAGAGGGATTATAAACAGACCTGCCCTTGAGGATATATGGGTTGAATGTGCGGGGCCTTTCTTTGAGAGCGGCAAGAAGGAATCCGAGTCTGCCGTTTCTTCTTTCAATAGCCGAGGCGAGCGCTTCGGCAAGCCTATTATCCTCCATGAGAGACTCAGCCAGCTTAAGGACGTCTTTTTTCTTCGTCATATTGTTTCACTCATGAAAATGTCCATTATTTATGCTTCTTCCAGTTCCGTCCTGACAAGTGCCAGTATTGCCGAATGGGGAACAATAAGGTATTTCTTTCCTTCAAACTCGATTTCTATTGCAGACTCTTTCAAAAAGATCGCATAGTCGCCTTCCACGGCCTGAAGTGGTATGTATTTAAGTTCTCTCCTGTCGGCAGACCAGGACTCATCGGAGGAAGGGTCGTGGATTGCGTACCCCGGTCCCGTCTTTACCACGAAGCCGCCGATTACCTTTTCTTTTTCCCGTACAGTGGGAGGCAGGTAGAGACCAGACGTCGTCCTGTCAGTCCTGTCATCCGGGTCGATCAGCACCTTGTCTCCCACAGCAATAAGATTCTTTTTAGCCTTCATTGTCATATTCTAAAATATTTGATAGAAAATTCGCCTCCTTAAGTGCTGTTTTCCAGAATTTGCCGCTTCCCTTGAACGTCTGCATGAATAGAATGAGATGGTAGTGTTCCTATATAATACGAATGCGGAAATGAACAAAAGGAATGAGCTTTTAAAGATTGCCCGGGAGATAGAAAGATGTGACTTGTGCCGGAAATGGGGCACAGGCGAGCCTGTGCCGGGAGAGGGGAACCCCGAGGCCAGGATAGTTTTTATCGGGGAGGCACCGGGCAGACAGGAAGCCATGACAGGGCGCCCTTTTGTCGGAAGGTCGGGCAAGCTTCTGAGGGCGACGATTTCAGAGTCAGGTCTTTCAGAAGAAGAGGCCTTCATTACAAGCCCTGTGAAGTATCTTCCGCTGAGAGGTACGCCGTCGCGGGAAAATATTCTGCACGCCAAAACCCATCTGCTAAAGCAGCTGTCTGTGATTCGCCCGGAGATGATAGTGCTTTTGGGAAGTGTCGCCTGCTTTGCTCTTCTTGAGAGGAAGGTTGAGATGACGAAAGAGCACGGCAGCATAGTACATGAAAGAGGCGCTACTTATTTTCTCACATACCATCCGGCTTATGCACTGCGTTTCCCCGCTGGAAAACAGGCTTTCCGAAGTGATTTCAGGGAACTGGCAAGACTGATATCAGGCCCGTAAGCACTGCCTCTTTCTACCGCTCAACCCCCATTGTCCGCTTTTTTTGCGTATTTAAGGCCCTCTATTAAAAGGACCCCAAATATTACGGTAAAGCCTGCGAGGACTCCGAAGACATTTACCAGCCTGAGGTAGATCAACAGAGACAGTATCGCAAAAAGAAGGAAGAGACGGAACATGCTGAAAAAGATCATTCTGCCTGTTGCCTTTTCCGTACCAAGAAGACCGGTGACACTCCAGGCAAGTCCTCTTATGTTTGCAAGGCAGAGCACTCCTCCGACAATAATACTCAGAGGAAGTTTTTTCCAATCAAGGAAGGCCGACAGAAGAGCGAGAGGGATCAGGACCGGGAATGATTTCTTATATATCCTTTTTATCAGGTCCATTATTTTGTTTTCTTGCCAGTCGCAGCAAATCCCTGAAGCCCGAGACAATTCCAAGAATCAGAAATATAATCGTAAGCCAGGGAAACGTTACCTTAAAGAGCTTGTCCAGTCCGTAGCCGATGGCAAGACCGATGAAGGTTGAAAATACCAGGTTTAAGCCGACTGTCCAGGCCTTTAGAAATTCGGGCGAATATAACTTTGCCAAGGGCGCTCCTGTCTGTCAAAATCCACCATCAAATTTGTGAGGGAATGCATGCGAACGGCTTTTCCCAAGGCTTTAGGGACCTCTTTGATTCTGAATCGGGCTCTATCCTGGACCTTCGTATTCATGCTCGATGAAACCCTTCGTGATCTCTGTGATCTCCCTGTAGAAAAGCGTTTTCGCCTGTTTCATCACCTGTTCGCAGTAATAGGGTACCCAATTTGCGATATGTTCTTCAAGGAATTTCTGCTGCAGTTCATGGTTGTCGATATCGATCAGATAGCTCATGAAAAGGAATTCAATGGAGATATGGTCGGGGACGGTCTCGTAATCCTCCTCGAAGGTCAGCCCTGTTCCATAGTAAAACGATGCTACGGCATCAGTTATGTCTTCGCCTTCAGCATAGATGGATTCGAGCGGCGGCAATTGTCCCCCAGGATAAATAAGAAGAGAATTGAAATCGGAAAGCACCGCCTCTGCCGTCTCTTCGGACTGCATTTCGAGTTCTTCCCGTAAGCTGCTGAGTTTATCCTCCTCTGGTGATGCCGAAAAAATATCGGCGAGGAGACGATAGAATTCAGCCCGCTCATTGTCCTCCTCAAGAAGTGCCATCCTGGAAATCTTATTATATTTAAAGGGGAAATATCAAAATATTGGTTATTACTGCGCATTAAGATGATAACAGGTCCCGGCCGCTCTTTTTATTTTTTCCGGAAAAAAATATCTTTTCCTGCAGCGCGGCGCCCGGATGTCTTATCTAAATAAAGTCCGTTATAAGGAGCAGACTCCTTAAATGCAGGTGAGATTCCTGAATATATCTGCTCGTCTGTATCTTGTTCCCTGCACCATGCACTTGACTACTTTACAAGGAGGAATTTGTGTTAACATGTCAGGGCGTGCGAATAACCCGGCCTATGAGTATAATTTCTATCGCTGCCGGCGGGAAATGTGCCGCAGGTATTTTACGGGAGTCGGCAGGACCGGCGGAGGGAGGCTGACGAGTGACGGAGGGCATTACAGTTCGTATACTGGGCGATTTCGGACCTTTTTCGAGGATAGGGAAGAGCATCGGTTATCTCCTTGACATAGGGGATTGCCGTTATCTTATCGATTGCGGCGCGCCTCTTTTCCAGCAGATCGGAGGGCACGGACTGAGAAATATCAACGGCGTAATTATTACCCATTGCCATGAGGACCATAAAAGGTGGTTTACCGATTTTGCGTTGTTTAAGAAGTATGCTTTAGATAGATCGGACAAGGTCCTGCTGATCACATCAGAAAGCGTCCACGAAGACGTGATGGTCTCATCAATACCCGCCCTTGGGAGGAGTCTTTCCCCCGACTCAGAGAAGGTAATTGACATCCCATACGATGAATTCGTCGAACGCAGGATAATAGGACCGAAGGCCAAATACAGGATCACTGTGCAGGATGAAGGCATGGGTAGAACAAGAATGATTATTACCGACTCTCTGGGTAATATCGTTGGGCCCGATAAGGCCAAGGTTGTTATAAGCCTTAAAACCGGAAGACCCAGAATGCTGTTTAAAGATCCGCATTACGGTGAATGGGTTGAGCCCGAGAGTTTTTATCCGTTTTCATCGAACGTGTTCTATGAAGAAGAAAATAATATCTGCGCCGGCCCCGGTTTTACTATCGACGCCATAAAGTCTCCCGTATGGCATGGAGTTTCAGGGATAGGCATTAAGGTCAGGACCAACGGCGAGACGCTCATCTTCGGTTCGGATACCTGCCACGACGAGAAGCTCTGGAAGCGCCTCTGCTCCAAAAAAAAGAGAGCTTCAAACATGCAGGAAAAGGACTTCGAGGCGTCTCCGGTTATCTATGGTGACATAAATGACTACATTGAGAGGTGCTGGAGCGAGGAGCGCTATAAGGAAGCGGTAAACGCCTTTGCCGGCGCAGTGGTAATTCACGATGTCTATTCGCAAAAAAGCATAGTTCATACGGACTACGAAAAACTGAAAAACACCTCTCTTAGAAAAGAGACGTCGATATTGACTCACAGTGCGGACAGAATGACCTCCGAATGGGTCCTTTGCGATGCGGACAAGTCTTTCAGGATCATCGGGGGTAATTTTTTTGAAATTGTCGGCGAAGACCTTTATGCCATGGACGCTGATGTATATCACAAAGAAAAGGGAAAATTTTTTGCCGGATACAGGAGCGGGAATGGAAAGTATACTCTCTATGAAAAAGACGGCCTCCTCATGTTTGCATCCTTTAACGGCAGCGAAACTGGGCCTCCTCTTTATAAGGTGGACCTGTATGAAGACGTTTCTGGTCAATATTTCCCCAAGATCGAGCGGGAAGATGCCTTCTACCGTAAACGCAGCGACGGCAGAGTCGAACTTGTGGAGTCCACAGAAGGCGGCAGTACCGGAAGGATCGTTGAAAACCACAGGAAGAAACCCGGCTCGGCAGACAGGAGAGGCTGAGAGGTCCGCCGAACGATACGGCGGACAACTTCGGCATTTTTTACAATAGTTTTTTGCCGGGAGGGGCTTCCCGCTAATTCCTGAAAATCCTGGTAATTAGGAGAGAAATACCATGGCGGATAATGAGACTTTTGACGTTATCATCGTGGGAGGAGGGCCTGCAGGCCTTGCAGCGGGGATTTATTGCCAGAGGGCGGCGCTTAAAACAGTGCTCTTTGAGAAGGGACTCCTGGGCGGGCAGATTGCGATATCAAAGGATGTTGAGAACTATCCTGGCGTAGAGGGGATAACAGGATTCGATCTGGCCGAAAAAATGCTGGGCCACGCCCGGCACTTCGGCCTTAATGTAGTTCAGCAGGAGGTTGCTGAGGTAATAGCTGGGCCCGCCCTTCATTCTGTCAGACTTGCCGACGGAAGGCTTCTTAGGACAGTAGCCTTGATCCTGGCTGCAGGGGGCTCTGTAAGAAAGCTCGGCATTCCCGGTGAGGGGGAGTATCTGGGACTGGGTGTGTCCTACTGTGCCACCTGCGACGGTTTTTTTTTCAGGGGTAAAACTGTCGTTGTCGTCGGCGGAGGTGACACGGCCGTTGAGGAAGCCCTCTATCTCTCCAGGCTCGTCAAAAAAGTATATCTTGTCCACCGGGGGAGTATGCTTCGCGCGAGCAAGCTGCTGCAAAGCCGCCTCATGAGTGAGTCCTCGATTGAAATATTCTGGGACACTGTCATTACGGAGATAAAGGGCAGTGGCAGTTCTGTTGAATCAGTCTCTTTCGAAAATATCCGGACGCGCCAGAAAGGAGAATTGGCGACTGACGGCGTTTTCATTTTTATCGGGTACTCTCCGAATAACCAACTGATCCCATCCGAGGTTCGCATGAACGAACAGGGCTTTGTGATTACTGATGAGAAATGTGCAACGAACATTCCGGGAATATTCGCGGTCGGCGATATTAGACAAAAGTTCGCAAGCCAGATTGTGATAGCTGCGGCTGACGGATGTATAGCCGCACTGGCAGCGGCCCACTATATTGAGGAGTATAAGGCGGAGGGTCTGCCATCCTGACTTTTGGCGGCGGGTAAGATATTGGAAAGTCTTTTTGGAGTTGCCGGTCATTTCAAGCCACAAAAAAGGATTATCAGTGTCAGGGAATACGGCAGCGGCAATATTAATAACACATTCCTTGTCACTTTGGATACCGAAGGCGAAAAACACTTTGTGCTTCAGCGCATCAACGCACATGTGTTTTGCCGGCCGGAACTTGTCATGCGGAATATGCGGATTGCTGCCGAGCATATGCGCAGTAGAATTGAATTCATGCCGCAGCGCCCGGGCGGGAGATGGGTGGTCCCGACAGTGCTTCTAACAGAGGACGGCAGGGACCATTGGGTCGGTGCTGAAGGGTCGTTCTGGCGTGCAATCAGCTTCATAGAAGGAGCGGAGTCTTTTGAGACTATTCAGGGCAGCGATCATGCCTCAGAAGTCGGGTATGCCCTCGGCATGTTTCACACCCTCTTAAGCGATCTTCCTGCGGTTATGCTGGCTGATACTCTTGAAGGGTTCCATATTGCCCCGCACTACCTCCGGCGCTATGAGAAGGTTATTGCCAAGTGCCGGCCGGCTGCGTCTCCTGAGGTGAGTTACTGCCTTCGGTTTGTGGAGAACCGGAAGGACCTGATCGACATTCTCGAAGATGCAAAGGCAGAAGGAAGGTTACAGCTGAGGCCAATCCATGGTGATCCAAAGGTGAACAATATCCTGATCGATAAGGAAACAGGGCGGGCTGTCAGCATCGTCGACCTTGACACGGTGAAGCCCGGATTAATCCATTACGACATAGGTGATTGTGTACGTTCAGGCTGCAACCGGCTAGGGGAAGAGACGGGGCAGTGGGAGGCAGTCAGTTTTGATCTGGACATTTTCCGTGATATCCTCAATGGCTATCTCCCTATGGCAAGGACGTTTCTCACGAGTTATGACTTTGAATATATCTATGACGCGGTACGCCTGATAGCCTTTGAACTGGGACTCAGGTTTTTTACGGACTATCTGGAAGGAAATGTTTATTTTAAGGTAAGCCGGGCCGAACAGAATCTTGCCAGAGCACTTGTCCAGTTCAAACTCGCCGAGAGCATAGAATGCCGCGAAACTGTCATACGCGGCTTCATGCGAGACATTAAATGAGGCACAGTGACTTTTCCCTTAAGCCTTTTCCCTCAGGCCACAAGCCGCCCCCTTTAAGAATTACCGGCAGCATCGGAAGGACAGGAGATGTTCTTTCCGTAAGCTATTTAATCTTCGGTCCCATAGCAGAATTGTTGATCCCAACGCCGGCTAAGAGCTGCGAACGAAGGCAGGGGCTGTGGGAAGAGACTTGTCTGGAGTTCTTCCTTGGCATCCCGGGTTGCGGCTCTTACCGGGAATTCAATCTTTCACCCTCAGGGCACTGGAATGTCTATCATTTTACTTCATACCGTAAAGGCATGAAAGAAGACCCTGGTTTCACATCCTTGCCGTTCAGCATGAGTAACGGCCCCGACAGCCTGCGGCTTTCCCTTCAGGTGGATCTGAAAAATATTTTCTTGGCAGTCCAGTCTATGGAAATTGCGGTAAGCGCCGTCATAAAAGACAAAAAAGGCAAGATCACTTACTGGGCGCTGGCCCATCCCGGGCCACAGCCGGATTTCCACAGTAGAGAAAGCTTTATTATCAGGATTTAAGACGATATTTAGCTCAGCTTTAGACTTTCATGCATGAAGGAGTGGACAATCTTTTCGCTCATTCTCGCTTCGCTCCGAGGCAATTTCTCGCCTCGCCTGCGGCGGGCAAAACGAGAAATTGAAGCCGCTCAAAGACAGCCCCTCTCCTTCATATGTGCAATATTAGACGAAGTCTGCAAATAGTTTGCTTATCTATTCGAGTGGCTCGTCGTCCAGGAGGTCCTCGTAGAACTTCTTAAGGTCAGGCAAAGTCTTTTCCGCCATCGCCTTCATCCCGCTTCTGGGATGCTCATTAAGAACGCCCGTAATCATATAGGGTATGTGGTAGCCCCACTCAACCTCGGCCTTTAGAGGAATGAAAAGTTCCTGTATAACTTCAAAAATCGGTCTTATGTCGAATTTCGGGTTTTTTAGGAATGAAAGAAGTAGTTCAAGAGGGCAATTGCCGGCGCCCCTGCCCATGCCGTAAAGGGTGGCATCAATCCTGTTTGCGCCGGCGATTATCGCCTCGATTGTGTTTGCAAAAGCCAACTGCTGGTTGTTATGGGCGTGAATGCCCAGTTCCTTGCCGGGAAGAGCCTCGCGGTACTTTTTGGCCAGGAAGTGGATCTGCTCGGAATACATCGCCCCGAAACTATCTACGATATAGACGGTCTGCACCCGGCTCTTGGAGAGGTCGTCGAGGGCCTCGTCCAGGTCCCTTTCGAGAACCTTTGAGACAGCCATGAGATTAACGGTGGCCTCGTAGCCTTTATCGATGCACTCGTGCGCCAGACGAATGCCCTTATCCACCTCTTTCACGTAGCAGGCAACTCTTATCATATCGAGGACGCTGTCTTTCTTAAGGGGAATGTCCGCCTGATCGATACGGCCTATGTCGGCCATGGCGGAGAGTTTCATATTGGTGCCGGTATCGCCGATAATTCTTTTAAGGTCTTCTTCAGTGCAAAATTTCCAGGCGCCATTGTCCCTTCGGGAAAAATACTTCTCCGACGATTTATATCCTATTTCCATGTAATCCACACCCGCCCGTGAGAGGGCGAGGAAAACCTTCCTTACGAAATCATCGCTGAACTGCCAGTTGTTGATCAGACCGCCGTCGCGAACTGTGCAGTCAAGGACCTTAATTTGCGACCGAAACATATACGTTACCTCCTAAAAGGCTTATTAGTGTCTGTAACTATCCTGATCCAGAAGATAAAACAGATATGCAATTATACAAGATTCAAGTAATTCCGCGCTCGCAAAACCTAACCGGAATATTCTTCCACTTTTCTTACGAACCTGCGCGCAATTTCCGAAATAGAAGACCAGTCCGACGCTGCGACGAGGTCGCGTCTGATTATAGCGGAGCCTGCAAGAATGGCAGTTGCGCGGGCTGCTAAGTATCCGGAGATATTGTCAAGGTTTACGCCGCCGCAGAGCATATAGTCAATATAAGGGAATGGGCCCCTGATCGTCCTGAGGAAATCAAGTCCTCCGATTTCCACAAAAGGAAAAAGCTTTATCACATCTGCGCCGGCTTTATATGCGCGATAAATCTCAGTCGGCGTGCATGCCCCCGGGATCGAGACGGCACCCTCCTTCTTTGTGAACGCAACGACACTTTCATCAAAGTTCGGACTCACGATATACCCTGCTCCGGCCCCAAGAGCTTTTCTCACATCGTCGGCGCTGAGCACAGTTCCGGCACCCACTTCTGCCCTGGGGTCAGCGCTCAATTTCCGTATCACTTCTTCGGCATCGGGGACGGAAAAGGTGATCTCGATGAACCTGATACCTCCCTCCAGGCAGGCCTTCGCAGCCAGGTAGGCCTGCTCGGATGTTTCTGTCCGGACTGCGACCATTAACTGGTTTTTTCGTAGCCTCCCGATCAAGTCAGTTCCTTCCTTATCCCTATATCGAATTAACTGATTTAATAACAACCAGAGGTTTTATCTTACCCGATATCATCATAAAATGGAAAAACTCTTCTTTAGCGGAAACCCGGCAAAGTCCGATAACTGCAAATAGATATCCGCCCGATACTCGCATTCAGCTAGTATGCTGTCCCATAAGTAAATTGTCATTGTCCGGCTTGACCGGACAATCCAGAGATCCTATATATATCTGGATTCCCCGATCACGTCGGGGAATGACGGCAAGAATATTTCAATAAGTTGTTTATGGGACACTACACTAGGTCAAATTATAAAATTACAGGCTAACTCCTTGTATAAAGAGGCTTGAAACAGCATTTTCACGGCATGGGAAAAAAAATGGCTTTCAGCGGCGGCAACGTGTTGAAATTATTAATTATTAGAGCTGCCTGTTTTTTGTGCAAAGTGGAGTTTTCCGCGATAAGTTAAGACGCCGGGGGGTCCTTTGACGGGTTACTAACAGGTTATCAATAAGTGTTCATAAATTGCCTGGCAAAAGTCGATCCATGTTGTTGAAGTGTGAAAGCAAAGGTCGCCTTTTCGGCACCATCAATTCACATGCTTCGTCAAGTGCCCTAAGGGTGGCTTTTCAGGCAGATCCATGTCATAGGCAGCAATATATTAAGAAGGTCGATCAGGCGCCGCTGCCTCACAGCTCTTCTACAAAGAGGAGGCCTCCGGGACCGGAGGCCTCGCGTTTCAGGGATGAATTGACGAATTTACTTTTTCGGGCGAACAGGCAGATCGTGTACATCAAGGTGGCAGGTCAGGCATTTCGGATAACGTTCCAGGATGCCTTTGGAATGAGGGGCCTGATGACACTCTGTGCATTGCGGGACATATTTGTGCTTTGTGTGGTGGCACATAGCGCAATTAACCTTTGCATGCTTGCTTGCCGTTTTCTGCCATTTGCTGTAAACATTCGTGTGGCATGCGCCGCAAGTCGCCGCAGGAGAATCGTTTGAATAGGTTATCTGCAGAGGTCTGTGGACAGGATGACACTTGGTGCAGGTCGCGATTTCCTGACCTTCAAGATGAGGCTTATGGCAATTAAAGCAGGATGGTATCAGCCCATGAGCCGTGTGACAACGATTGCACGCTACCTTGGAGTGTTTGCTCTTAAACTGCTCTAATTGCTCCTGCGGGCCCGGATGGCACTGGCCGCACGCCTTTGCCAAAGTGTCACTCATCTCCACTTTCTTGGGGGCATGGGGATTTGAGTGACAACTTGAGCAATCGGTCACCTTCGCACCATGCGGCTGGTTGTGGCAGGTGTCGCACTTAGGCATTATGGCATCATAGTTTCCCTTTTTAGGGTTGTAGACATGAAAGGTGGTGTGGCATTTCTGACAGTTAAACCGGTGTTTTGTTCCCTCTTCTTTTATGCTTCGGTATACGCTCGGATGGCACTGAGCGCACTGCTCTATAGTAAGCGGCTGGGGGTTAGTGCTGTAGAGTTGAGGCTCGGGCGGAATCTGTACCTTTAATTTCCCGTTATTCTCGGCTGCAAATGCAACCACGGCCATAACGCTCAGGACCAAAACAACGGTTGTAATGATAAGACGATTAGTTTTTTTCACAGTGCCTTCCTCCTGTTGAAAAATTGACTTGCCGGTCTAGGACCGGCAGCAACCCATATTTATAACTGAAAATTGATAAGAATTAGTATTTACAGAATTGGACTAAAATAGCACGATGACCTGAAACTAATCAATATGGAAATAGAATAAAAGCAGGCACATCATTATCATCCCCGAGTATAAAACGAATGCAGAAGTTCGGAAGTACGAATGCCCGGAAGTCAAATTTTTCTATATTGCATTTGATGCGAACGCGATGCCGCTACCGTTTGAAAAAAGGCCTTCACTTATCCCACCTCTTGTTGAAGCCGGGAATAAAAAGGCGGGACTTGTCGTCCCGCCCGGATAAATGGTTGGATTAATGGGAGTCCTTGAAGTTGAATATGGGAAATACCTTAGCGATGAAGTAGAACATAATAAACGGCATAATGAAGATTCCCAAGGCGCCAAAAAGCCCTTCCTTGAGAGTTTCCAGGTCGTGAGGGATTATCGGCAGCTTGTAATGCATATAGCCGGCGAAGGTCAAAGAAAAAGCCTGACCGCCGATAACAACGTTATACCTCATCATGAAAACCCCGAAGAGTACGAGCAGTACGCCGACGACAGTCCTTCTTAAGGTCAGTCCCGGCAATAAAAAGAGCGTAAGCGGCAGAAGATTCCCAACGCCATACTGAAGGATGAATATGTCCGTGAAGTCCCTTCCATAAATGACGCTTCTTAGCACATCCCATGACTTGACTGCAGTATATCCCCTGAATATCAGGTCCAGAAGCTCAAGGCTGATAGCAAATATCATAAAGAAGAGCAGGTACTTTGCAGTTATCTTGACGACATGCATCTCTACGCTCTTTAATTCCTCTTTGGACTGATACATTTGATAAGGTGTCTTTTTGCGTGAGGCAAGCAGTTTTCTTATCTCCATTACCGCTATGTATGTCAGCAAACAAAGAGCAATTCCCGAAACGATAGCGGACATGATGAATATGACCGGCATAAGCGGTGTCATCCATAAAGCGTTGGCCTTGACCGAGCCGAAGATGAAGCCTGCATATCCATGGAGAAAACAGGCGACAGGGATGCCGAGCCCGGCGAGCACCTTAATGGCCTTCTCGTCCTTCTTTAGCGCCTGCTCGCTTATGTCGTAAACGCCAAGGGTGAGCGTGCAGAAAAGGATAAATTTCAGCTGCTCTGAAAATGTCTTGTCAGGCTTATCTTTAAGAGAAAGGGCGATCTCGACAAAATGTTTCCTGTAAAGAAACCATAGTTCGGATGCAACGATAGCTCCGTACGAAAAGAAAACTATCCCAAAAGCAGCAATAGCAGACGTAAAATGAGAGGTCATCATAACATTTATGCCTCTGAGCGGATGCTGCAAATGAAGTACTATAGGCATGGGCGCGGCAAAAAGAAGAGCGAATGAAAATACGAGCGCGAAGCGGGCCATATCCTTTAGCTGTTGTATGCCGAAGACATGGTAGAGTGATGAAAGCACGAAAGCTCCGGCTACGAGTCCCGTCATGAAAGGATACATCACTATCTGAATGCTCCAGTAGATGTACTCATTCGGATACGTAAAAAGCTCTTTGACTGTCCATATTTCTCCGTGGACCATCCTATTTCACCTCCCTGTCAAGACCTATGTAATATACCTGCGGCTTGGTGCCATATTCCTCTTTCAATATGCCCACCCTCTCCGTCATGATGATTTTTGTCACTGGGTCGGCTGGGTCCTTGATGTTTCCAATCTGCCTTGCTCCGAAGGGGCAAGCCTGAACACAGGCCGTCTTTAAGCCCTTTGTTATCCTGTGGTAACAGAAATTGCACTTCTCGGCGGTATGGTAGACAGGATGAAAAAAACGTACTCCGTAAGGGCAGCCCATGATGCAATACCCGCAGCCGATACACCATTTCCTGTCGACAAGGACGATGCCGTCGTCAGTCTGGTATGTAGCACCCACAGGGCAGACCTGAACGCACGGCGGATTTTCGCACTGATTGCATAGTTTTGGAACAAAGAAGGCCTTATCAATATCTTTATCCTTAATATCCTGGTACCTGCCTTCACCGAGGTCTATCTTAGGTGTAATGAATCCGTCTCTGGCTCCCTTCGGGGTATCCGCGAAGGTCTTGCCGTCTTTTGTGATGACATATCTTTCCACCCACGTCCGCGTCACCTTGGCGTCGTAAGGTACTTCGTTTTCAAGTTTGCACGCCTTTACGCACATGCCGCAGCCGACACATTTATAAGTATCGACGAGAAATACCCACCTCGTCCTTGTCATGCCGCTGGTGGAGGCTAACAGTTCTTTCGGAGTAAGAATCTTATAGGCGCTGAGCGGCACGGAGAGTCCCCCAACTACCATGGCTGTCTTCTTAAGGAAATCTCTTCTGTTCATTTCAGGCCCTCCAAAGATGGTTTATGAGGGTTGTGGCACATGACGCATTCGATGTCGGGGTTATGAGTGTCCGGATTAACGCCCCTTATATTTGCCCTGCCGCTTGTCGGATAAGGCAAAACGCTGTGGCACCTCAGGCAGAGCCCCCTGCTTTTGTCGACCGTCAGTTTTGGCGGTTCTGAAGGATGCTCGATAGCAGGTCCGTGACAGTCTTCACAGGGGATGATCGCATGAGGCGTAGTCATTATGCTTTCATACTTGTCGGAATGGCAGTCCTTGCAATATTCGGTGCCCTGATATTTAACCTTAATATTTTTCCAGTCTTCAATATTGCCTTTCCTGTACCATCCATACATATAACCTCTCCCATGGATGCCGAAATCCTTTGGAACATAAAACAGGCGGAAAATCAGAGCGATGCATACTATCCCGACTATAATCACAAGCGGACGAAAGACGTGACTCTTCATAGGCCACACCTCACCATAAAAGCTACCTCCCTCGTTATAATGAAATTATTAAGGGCCGGAGTATATATTTTTTTGTCCGGCCCTGCGAACTAACTGCTTTTTATGCCCCAAGAAAAAGTTTCGGGTCCCTGTACTCATGGCACTTGACGCAGTCCTTTTTGGCCTGAGCAGGAGAGACCCTCCAGGCATGAGGCTTGTGGCAGTCCTTGCACTGCATGTTCATGCCCTGGATATGCATCGAATGCTTGCCCACATTCATTACGTTCTTATGGCAGGTCAGGCAGTTGCCCCAATTCGGACGCGCGGTCTTGTGCGGCTTATGGCACTCGTAGCAATAGAACTGCATCGGCGCATCATCCGGTACATCGATCTTGATCGCCCTTCTTATCGTATTTTCGTCGGGCTGATAATGGGTGACGTCGAGTGTGCCTCCGGCGATAAGTTCCTTCCTTACCTTCTCTCCTCCATGGCAGTAGAGACATTTCGCCCGCCCGGGCTTGAGGTCGACTGTCCTGTCAGTATGGCAGTTCAGGCAGGCAAGCCCTTCCATGCCGGCCCCGTGGACCTCTCTGCCTTCGTGGCATCTGACGCAGAAACGGGGCTCAGCCGTGAACTGATGGATATTATACCCGTGGCACTTTATGCATTCTATCTGTTCCATATAATAATGCCGGGCATGAAGCCGCGAGTGGCTTATATTTTTTGCTGTCGGCGCCTTAGGGTTCTTTTCCCAGTGGCACTGATAACATACCTTCCATGCGACAAGGATTTCTCCGTGGCGGGGCGA
The DNA here is from genome assembly GCA_037916395.1 of Candidatus Sulfobium mesophilum. Taxonomy (GTDB): domain Bacteria; phylum Nitrospirota; class Thermodesulfovibrionia; order Thermodesulfovibrionales; family UBA6898; genus Sulfobium; species Sulfobium mesophilum_A. Next base: position 5,312 of record JBAIXS010000317.1, on the reverse strand, counting down.
GACTGACTTGACACCCAAAAATGCGAACCGGTACATCTGGACCATCTGCTCCTTTTTGGAGGCGTGATGGCAGTCGTGGCAGCCGATGGTTTTATGTTCGCTCACCTGCCACTTCTTGTTAGCGTCGTCATGGACGTGGCATGTCATGCAGGCGTTGGGGTCGTGTTCGAAATAGTCGTTTATCTTGTAAGCCGTAAAACCCATGCCGGCCATAATGACCAGCCCTATGACAGCGATGATGATCTTCGCCTTTGCTGAGATACCTTCACTAAACCAGTTATAGAGCCTTGCTATAAGGCTGAGCGGATTAAACATCTAAAAGCCTCCCCTACATTACTGACATCTATACTTTTATATTTTTTTAAGCGCTTCGTATGCTGCTTTTACTGTCTTGTCTATGTCCATATCGCTGTGCGCCAGGGACATGAAGCCCGCCTCGAACTGTGAGGGCGCAAGGTTTACGCCCCTCTGCAGCATGCCTGAAAAGAACTTCGAGAACTTCTCGGTGTCAGAGGTCTTTGCGGTTGAGTAATCAATTACCTCAATATCGGTAAAATAAGTACAGAACATGCTCCCCGCCCTGTAAAAGCGGGTCTTGACGCCCGCCCTTTTAGCAGCATCGGCGAGCCCTCTTTCAAGCATCGAGGATTTATTCTCTAACTGTTTGTAAACGCCTTTTTTTGATAATTCCTTGATTGTTTCCACTCCGGCAGTCATGGCAAGCGGATTGCCCGATAAAGTTCCGGCCTGATAGACCGGGCCATCGGGAGAGACCAGCGCCATTATGTCCTTCTTCCCCCCGTAAGCGCCTACCGGCAGTCCCCCGCCGATTATCTTGCCGAGGCAGGTCATGTCCGGATCAATCCCGTAATACTTCTGCGCTCCGCCGAATGAGACCCTGAAGCCGGTCATCACCTCATCGAATATGAGGACAATCCCGCGGCTGCGGGTCAGTTTCCTAAGCGTCTCAAGGAAGGCCGGTTTTGGCAGCACGCAGCCAATATTGCCCACTACCGGTTCCAGTATTACGCAGGAAATGGAGCGCCATTCCTTCTCTATCATGGACTTTAATGCCCTGGTGTCATTATATGGAAGAGTGAGCGTGTTCTTGGCGTAATCCTTGGGCACGCCGGGGCTGTCCGGCACACCGAAGGTCGTTGCCCCGGAGCCTGCCTTAACCAGGAGGCCGTCAGCATGACCGTGATAGCAGCCTTCGAATTTTATGATCTTGTCTCTTCCCGTGAAGCCCCTTGCCACGCGGATAGCGCTCATTGTCGCCTCGGTGCCGGAGTTAACCATCCGCACCTTATCCATGGATGGATACGCCTTAAGCACCAGTTCCGCCAGTTCGGTTTCAAGCGCGGTAGGCGCGCCATAGCTCGTGCCTTTTTCAACGGCATTTTTTAGAGCCTTTACCACCCGGGGGTGCGCATGGCCGAGAATCATTGGCCCCCATGATAATACGTAATCCAGGTAGGCGTTTCCATCGGCGTCATAAATCCTCGATCCTCTGGCCTTCTCGATGAAAATGGGATTTCCGCCGACAGCCCTGAAGGCGCGCACCGGGCTGTTAACACCGCCCGGAATGACTGATGCTGCTTTTTTAAAAAGACTCTTTGATTTGTCGAATTTTCTCATTGTCAGCGCAAACCCAATTAATTTAGCATAAAGAAACTTTCCCTGTCAAAAAGGCAGGAAATATCGTGGCATATGGTATAAAATAGTAGGCAATAAATTATCCGGAGGAGTAAGAATGAAAAAGATTTTAATGAGCATCTTATGTGCCGGGCTGCTTTTTTCCTGTACTCAAAAAGCGGCGGAGCAGACTTCACAACAGGGGCCTATTGTGGCCAAGGTAGGAAGCGCTGGCATTACACAGGCTGATTTCGAGAGGGAAATGAAGTCCCTGCCGGACTATGCGCAGCAGTTGTTTGAGGGGGAAGCCGGCAAAGAGAAGTTCCTGGACGAGATAATCAAGAAAGAGATCCTCTATCAGGAAGCCCTGAAGAAAGGCCTGGACAAGAGTCCTGATTTCACCAGAAAGCTCGAAGAGTTCAAGAAGCTGACTCTCGCTTCAGCGCTTCTGGAAAAGGAGATAATGTCTAAGAACAAGGTTAGCGAACAGGAAGTCAAGGACTACTATAACAAACATAAAGAGGACTTTACTTCAACCAGCCAGATTAGAGCAAGCCATATCCTTGTAAAGACTGAGGCCGAAGCAATCAAGGTATTGGAGAGACTGAAGAAGGGAGAGAAATTCGAGGAGATCGCAAAAAAGGAGTCCCTGGACAAGGGGTCTGCGCAAAACGGAGGAGATATCGGATATTTCTCGAGGGGACAGATGGTGCCTGAATTCGAAAGGGCCGCGGCCGGCCTTAAAGTCGGACAGCTGAGCGGTCCTGTCAAAACATCTTACGGATATCATATTATCAAAGTTACCGACAGGAAGACCGGGCCTGTCATGGAGTTCGACAGGGTGAAGGACATTATTTATCAGAGGCTCTCAGGAGAGAGACAGAAAGAGGCTTTCGACAAATATATAGCTGAGACCAGAAAAAATTACAAGATAGAAATCAATAAAGACGTTCTTGCAAAGATTCCATCGGAGACAAAAAAGCCTGAGAAACCTGAGACTGCACCGGATAAACCATCCGACGCAGGGCAGAAGAAGGATGAAAAGAAAAAATAAGGGCTGATATCGTCGAAACTAAATACATTATTGATGTCAAAGGCAGGCCTGACAGCCTGCCTTTTTTTTGCCGACTCTGCTCTAAAAGAGTTATGCTATAAATACAGGTCTGCAGAAGATGACATTATTGCCTGTAATATTTGCTTTGACATCCGAGCGAGGTGCCCATGGATAAGCTGGGGGAATTTCTTAAAGATCCGCAGTTTCTAATCGATATCTTCGAAAACATGAGGGATGGCCTCATGGTCGTTGATACTGACGGCAACATTCGCGTGTTTAATAAGACAGCCGAAGAAATAAGCGGCTACCGCAGGGAAGAGATCATAGGAAAACCCTGCACCGTGCTTGACAGCGATACATGCGTGATTGTGGGCGAATTAGGCACCCAGGGAAAGTGTGACGTTTTCAATGCCGGTTATATGCGGAATAAGAAGTGCAGAATGAGGTCGGCAGACGGGCGTCCGGTTTATGTCCTGAAAAACGCTGTGGTATTGCGGGACGCCAATGGCGAAATAGTCGGCGCCGTGGAATCCCTGACCGATATTACGTCTCTTTTCATGAAGGAACTCGAACTCGAAGATCTTAAGAAAGAGCTGAGGGAACAATATTGGTTTAAGGGCCTGCTGGGTAAGAGCGCACCCATGCAGAGGTTGTATGACCAGATCCGCAACGCTTCAATGAGTGAAGCACCTGTCATTATTTACGGTGAAAGCGGATCGGGAAAGAATCTCGTTGCCCGCGCTATACACTCGTTGAGCCGGCGCAAAGACGGCCCCTTTATTCAGATGAGCTGCGGATCACTTAATGAACAGCTGCTCGAAAGCGAGCTCTTTGGCCATAAGAAGGGTTCTTTCACAGGCGCCATAAGTGACAGAAAGGGAAGGTTCGAGGCGGCCAATCACGGCAGTATTTTTCTTGATGAGATAGGAGATATGCCGATGGCAATGCAGGTTAAACTGCTCCGGGTCCTCGAAGAAAAGGTCTTCGAGCGGGTGGGTGATCAAAATCCCATACAGGCAGATATCCGGCTTATCTCTGCCACCCACAAAGACCTTTCAAAGCTTGTGCCGGCAGGTACTTTTAGGGAAGATCTCTTCTACAGGGTAAATTCAATCACTATCAAGGTCCCCCCCTTGAGAGAAAGGGTCGAAGATATTCCGCTTATAGCGCTCCACTATGTCAAGAAGATTGCCGTGGTGAATAATAAAGAGGTAAAGAGAATAAGCCATGATGCCATGGAGATTATCGGAAACTACAAATGGCCTGGAAATGTGAGACAACTCATCAACGCGCTTGAGTATTGCGCAGTGACGTGCAAGGGCGATACCATCGAGGTCTCTGATCTTCCTGATTATCTGGTGCATAATGAGAAGCCCGGAGCAAACGAAAAGAATGCTGGGCGGGAGGAACTCCTTTCAGCGCTTTCCCAAAATAAAGGCAATAAGACTCTTACCGCAAAACAACTCGGAATCAGCAGGGTTACCTTATGGAAAAGGCTCAAAGAACTCGGGGTGGAATGACCCTGAAAAAATTCCTTCAGGCACAATATTGACTTCACAGCATCGTCGCATTGCCGGAATAAAAATAAAAATGGGAAATACGGTTTTCATCAACCAGGGGAATTTATGCCGGCAGTAACAGCGGCCGTAACTCCGGGTTTTGTTCTTTCAGGGCTGATTGTTGGGATTTTCCTGGGCTTTATACTGCAGCGCGGACAGTTTTGCATGAACTCGGCCTTCAGAGACACGATCTTTATGAAGGATTTTACCATGTTCCGCTCTTATCTGATCGCCCTTGTAATTATGATCATCGGTGCAAATATCCTCGAAGATGCAGGACTGATTGTTCTTAAAAGGCAGAATTTTTATCCCCTTGCCAACATCATCGGAGGTTATATCTTCGGCATAGGGATGGTTTTGGCAGAGGGATGCGGAAGCGGCATCATCTATAGGGCAGGAGAAGGTTTGCTTTATGCCTGGGTCGCTGTTTTCTGTTTTTTAACGGCTGCAGGCGCGACAACCAACGGCATCCTCAACCCTGCTCTGCTGTTTTTAAAAAAAGAAAGTTTCACTCTCTCGCTGTCTGGCAGAGCGGATGCGGCATTGTGGCAACTGATTGGAGACGGTCCGGCGGTCAAATGGTCTGTGATTTCAGTTTTATCTTTATTGCTTTCCATGTATATACTTCGTGGCAAGCCCTTCAGTGTGAGGCGGAGGGAGGGTTACTCATGGCCGCTTACAGGAGCTCTGGTGGGTTTAATGGGAGTATTCGCTTTCTGGGCCTCCCAGTTTTGGGGCGGAGGGTTCGCAAGGGGCCTGAGTTTTGCGACCCCCGCGGGGGAGCTTTTCCTTACGATCCTTACCGGCGACGCCGGTTCGGTATTCTCCCCCATGTTCACCCTCGGCCCTTTTCATACGACATGGGCCGCTTTCTTTATTATCGGTGTGCCTCTGGGCTCATATGCAAGCGCAAAGACGCTTGGGAAATTTAAATGGAGGGTTCCCGGCGCAAGACAGCTTGTTACAATTATGGGCGGAAGCATTATGATGGGCTTTGGAGCTGTTCTTGGCGGCGGATGCAATTTCGGGCAGGCGCTGACAGGATTTTCCACTCTTTCCATCGG